>NZ_CAWMRY010000060.1:0-14408 GCF_963870295.1 Aeromonas sp. ANP5
CGGGACAGTTGCACAAAAAAAGCGCCTCAGAGGAGGCGCGGGGAAAAAGACAGATTGGAAGCGTCACATGGGTGCTACTTGAATCAGCGAATGAGCCGTGCCATTCAAGTATGGAGCCATCATGCCAAGCTCAATCTGAAGTAGTTCTGAGGCGATTCTTCATTTTCTGTTCATCTTGTCAGCAAAGCGTGGCCACTGGCTGAAAGCCTTTTCATTTTGGCCACCATATTGTCCCGTCCCTCTCCGGGGTGGTCATCGTGTCATGGGGCCAGCTCGAATGTTGTGCCTGCCTGCCTGCCTGCCTGCCTGTTCCAGTGCCAGCAACCAGCGCTTGATGGGAATGCCGCCAGCATAGCCGGTCAGCTCGCCACTGCGTCCGATCACCCGATGGCAGGGCACTATGATGCTCAGCGGATTGCGGCCGTTGGCAGCACCCACAGCCCGCACCGCCTTGGGATTCCCTATCGCTTGGGCAATCTCGAGATAGCTCACGGTCTCGCCATAGGGGATATCACACAAAGCGTCCCACACCGTTTGCTGGAACGGGGTGCCCTTCGCTGCCATGGGCAGATCGAACAGCTGTAATTTTCCGGCAAAATAGGCGGTGAACTGCTCGACGAAAGGAGCAAGAGCCAGGTCATCACGCTGCCACTCATCGGTCGGAGTTACCGGCTGCTCCCCCCGCACGAACTCCACATAGCGCAGACCATCCTGATTGATGGCAATGAGCAGGGGGCCGCGGGCGCTGTCGCAAAAACTGTATCTCATCGGCTGACATCCTTTGGGGGCTGGGGGTTGGCTCAGTCCAGAACCGGTTTGCCGCGGGCGGATTTGATATTCCCCTTGCGCTTTTTGGCATCGACCCGCTTGCGTTGGGAGCTGCGGGTCGGCTTGGTGGCATGGCGGGCCTTGGGGCGCCAGGCTGCTTTCTTCAGCAACTCCACCAGACGGCTCATCGCCTCCTTGCGATTCATGTCCTGGCTGCGATAGCTCTCGACCCGGATCAGGATAAACCCATCGTGTACCCGGCTGTCGCTCAGCTTGTCGAGACCCTCCTTGTAGAGGGGCGTCAGGCTGGGGGAGTTGCGGTAATCGAAGCGCAACCAGACGGCGGAGTCGGTCTTGTTGACGTGCTGTCCACCGTTGCCCTGTGCCCGCATGGTCTGAAATTGCAGCTCATGCCAGGGGATCGTGACGCTGTTGGAGATAACTAACATGCTGTTTTGCTCTTGTTTGGTGCATACCCGCTGACCGCTGCAGCATGGTGCCTCATTATGGGGCGTGCTGGCCGGTTATGGGGATGTGCCTGACGAATGGCGCCGGCATTAAACTCTATCTATATGAAATAAAACAATAAAAATACTTGGCATAAGAATTGAAAACCGATTCATGACACACCATGGATTGGGAGCAACCAGATGAAGCTGATTAGTGCGATTATCAAACCGTTCAAGTTGGACGATGTCCGCGAGGCTATTGCCAACCTGGGGGTGGAAGGGCTGACCGTGTCCGAGGTCAAGGGATTTGGCCGACAGAAGGGACACACCGAATTATACCGGGGAGCCGAGTATCAGGTCGACTTCCTGCCCAAGGTGAAGCTGGAGATTGCTACCGCCGATGATAACGTGGAAGGGGTGATCGAGGCGATCTGCAAGGCGGCCTATACCGGCAAGATCGGCGACGGCAAGATTTTTGTCTACGACTTGCTGCAAGCGGTGCGCATCCGCACCGGTGAGAGTGACGACGAGGCGCTGTGATGAACCGCATCCGTGACGTACAGATCTGTTGACCTCCCGATCTCGGGGAATCCCGATGGCGTGAGTGCTTATTGAAGCCTGATCAACATAACGTTTTGCTCAGAAGAGGCCGAATGGGATTCCATCCGGCCCTTTTCATTTATGGGCGATTAAATATGTGATGTGGCGACGGCGAGCTTTCTTGATCCACTCATAAGATGTATGCAGAATGCAAACGGAAATCGTTATCACTCTGTATAGCTAATCAAGGAATGGATGATGAAAATGAAGATGTTGGCACTGGCTTTCTCTGCGTTGGCAGCTCAGTCGGCATTGGCGGCCGGGGAAGTGAATGTCTACTCCAACCGGCAGGATGAGCTGATCAAGCCCATCATCCAGCAGTTCGAGAAGGAATCTGGCATCAAGGTGAACGTGGTGTTCGCCAAAGAGGGGTTGAACGAGCGTCTGGAGCGGGAAGGCAAGCTCTCTCCGGCCGACCTGATGCTGACCGTCGATATCAGCCGTCTGACCGATCTGGTGGACAAGGGGCTGGTACAGCCGGTGGATAGCAAGATCCTGCAGGAGAACATCCCCGCTATCTATCGTGATCCGGAGAATCGCTGGTTCGCCCTGACCACCCGGGTTCGCGCCATCTACTCCAGCAAGGAGCGCCTCGGCAAGCTCGATACCATCAGCTACGAAGATCTGGCCAAACCGGAATTCAAAGGGAAAATCTGCACCCGCAGCGGCAAGCATGAGTACAATGTGGCGCTGGTCTCCTCCATGATTGCCCATCACGGCATGGCCGAGACCAAAACCTGGCTGGAAGGGGTCAAGGCCAACCTGGCGCGCAAGCCGCAGGGCAACGACCGGGATCAGGTCAAGGCGATCAAGGATGGTATCTGTGACGTGTCGCTCGGCAACAGCTACTATCTGGGCGCCATGTTGAAAGATCCGTCGCAGAAGTCCTGGGCGGATGCGGTCTATATCAACTTCCCGAACCAGGCTGACCGCGGTGCCCACGTCAACGTGAGCGGCGTGGCCATGACCAAGTATGCCAAGAACAAGGCCGAGGCCCAGAAGCTGATGGAGTTTCTGGCTGGTGACACCGCCCAGCACATGTATGCGGACGTGAACGCCGAATATCCGGTCAAGGCCGAAGTCGAGCCTTCCGCCATGGTCAAGTCCTGGGGCAGTTTCAAGTCTGACGCACTACCGGTCAGCGATTACGCCAAGCATCGCAAGGACGCCTTGCAGTTGCTGGATGAAGTGAAGTTCGATTTGTAATCAGATGGGGCCAACGGCCCCATCAACATCTGTGGTCTCATGAAAAATTTTGGATGGATGACCGGCAGCTGGGCCACCGCCCTGCTGCTGGGTTTACCGGTTATTGCCCTGCTTTTCTCTGCCTTCTCGGCTGAGGGGGAGCTGTTTCGCCACCTCGCCGATACCGTACTGCTCGATTATCTGGGCAATACCCTGAGGCTGCTGGTCGGCGTAGTATTGCTAAGCCTGCTGTTTGGCGTGCCCACCGCCTGGCTGGTGGCCATGTGTCAGGTGCCGGGGCGCCGTGCCCTGCAATGGGCCTTGATGCTGCCGATGGCGATGCCCTCCTATATCGTTGCCTACGTCTATACCGACCTGCTCGATTACTCGGGCCCGCTGCAGGCCGGGTTGCGAGCGCTCTTTGGCTGGATCAGTCCGGCCGATTACTGGTTTCCTGCCATTCGCTCCCTTGGTGGCGCCGCCTGGGTGCTGGCGCTGGTGCTGTTCCCCTATGTCTATCTGCTGGCCCGCGCCTCTTTTCTCGAGCAGTCAGTCAGCCTGATCCACTCCAGCCGCCTGCTCGGCTGCACCCCGTGGCAGAGCTTTCGTCGTCTCAGTCTGCCGCTGGCGCGCCCCGCCATCATGGTGGCGGTATCGCTGGTGGCGATGGAGACCTTGGCCGACTTTGCCACCGTCCACTTTTTTGCCATCAACACCCTGACCACGGCGGTCTACGACACCTGGCTCGGCTATGGCAGTCTGGCCACCGCGGCCAAACTCTCCTGCCTGATGTTGCTGGCAGTGGTGCTGCTGATCGCGCTGGAGCGCCGCTCGCGCAGTCGGCAGCAGGTGTTCCAGAAGTCCATGGGCCATGAGCAGCCGCTGCGCTATCCGCTCAAGGGGATGAGCCGCTGGTTGGCGGGTCTCTGGTGCTGGGGGCTGGTGCTGGCCGGTTTCGCTCTGCCGTTCATCATCCTGCTCGATTACGGGGTGCGTTACTTCGAGTTGTCGTGGACGCCGGAGTTTGTCCGCTTTGCCGGAAACAGCTTGGCTATCTCGGCGCTGACCGCCCTGCTGGCGATGGGAATTGCCCTGCTGCTTGGCTTCTTCCGCCGTCTCGATGGCGGGATAAAGAGTCTGCTGCCTCTGCGCATCGCCGCCATGGGCTACGCCATGCCGGGTACCGTGCTTGCCATCGGGGTGCTGGTGCCGCTCACCGCCCTCGACTTTGCCATCAACGATCTGGCTGAGTGGCTCGGGCGTCAGGGCCCGGGCTTGTTGCTGACCGGCACCATCACCGCCATCGTGTTCGGCTATCTGGTGCGCTTCATGGCCATCGCCATCGGCTCGGTGGAGAGCAGCATGGGCAAGATCTCCCCCAGCCTCGATATGGCGGCCCGATCTTTGGGGCAGGGGGATGGCGCCATGCTGCGGCGGGTCCATCTGCCGCTGGTACGCCGCGGCTTGTTTGCCGGTGCCATGCTGGTGTTTATCGAATCCATGAAGGAGCTGCCCGCCGCCCTGCTGCTGCGGCCGTTCAACTTCGATACTTTGGCGACCCACGTCTACCAGTTCGTCTCGGACGAAATGCTGGAGCGCGGCGCGCTGGGGGCCATCGTCATCGTGCTGGTGGGGCTGTTGCCGCTGATCTGGGTCAACCGCAATCTGGACACTCCGGGCCACTGAGTCGCCACGTCGACCAATGAAATTGCATGCGGTGTGCTGAACCGAAAGGCAGTGCGCCGCCAGAAACGAGAGGAAGTCAGCCTTGTCCTGTTTGCAGGTTGAAAATGTCAGCTGCCGTTACAACGGCCGCAATGTGCTGGAACAATTGTCCCTGACGGTGGCAGACAACGAGATCGTCTGCCTGCTGGGGGCAAGCGGTTGCGGCAAAACCACGTTGCTCAAGGCCATCGCCGGGCTGCTGCCGTTGGCAGAGGGCTCTATTCGCCTCGGCGATACCCTGCTCGACGGGCCGGGTGCCAGCGTGCCGCCCGAGACGCGCAATATCGGCATGATCTTTCAGGATTACGCCCTCTTTCCCCACCTGACGGTGGCCGACAACGTCGGTTTCGGGCTGACCAAACTCGACCGCAGTGCCCGCCAGCAGCAGGTGGACGAGGCGCTGGCGCTGGTCAATCTGCAGGGGCTGGGGGATCGTTATCCGCACCAGCTCTCCGGTGGTCAGCAGCAGCGGGTGGCCATCGCCCGGGCGCTGGTGTGCAAGCCGCGGCTGATGCTGCTGGATGAGCCCTTCTCCAACATCGATACCCAGGTGCGGATGAAGTTGATCCTCGAGATCCGCGCCCTGCTCAAGCAGCAGGGGATCGGCGCCATCTTCGTCAGCCACAGCAAGGAGGAGGCGTTCGCCTTCGCCGATCGGCTGGCGCTGTTTCGCGCCGGTCACATCGAGCAGGTGGGCCAGCCGGAGCAGCTCTATCGCCGCCCGCAAAACCGCTTCGTGGCGGAGTTTCTCGGCGGGGTCAACTATCTGGCTGCCGAGGTGGTGGACAGCCACTGCGTGCAGACGGCGCTCGGGGTCATTTGTGGTAGCGAGCCTCATGGCCGCGCGGTGGGTGAGCAGTTGCAGCTGATGCTCCGCCCCCAGCAGTTGTTGCTGGAGAGCGCCGCAGATGGGGAGCTCAAGGTGGTGGAGCAGCAGTTCCTCGGTCACCACTGCCGGGTGCTGTTCGAGTGTGGCGATCTGCAGCTGGAGGCGAGCATTGGCGAGCCCCTTGATGGGATGCAGGCACGGATCAAGGTCGCCCCCCATGGGCTGGTGTTGTTTGACCCTTTGCCCTGAACGCGTGATATCGTCGTGAAATCAAAGAACTGGATCCACTCTGGTTTATAATCGCGCAACGCAAATAGCCCGTAACGCTAACGCCTACTCAGGGGAGAGATATATGAAAGCCCAAGCCGGGATCTGCGCAGAGCCGAATCTGCACGCCCTCTATCTGATGTTCAATCGTACCGGCGATGCCGCCGAACTGGTCGGCCGTCTGGCCAAACTGCCCGCCCTGTGGCAGGCGGTCGCCGCCGATTTCCCCGATGCCGGTTTCAGCGGTCTGGTTGCCGTTGGCGCCGATGCCTGGGATGGTCTCTACCCTGCCGCCCGTCCGCCCCAGTTCCGCAGCTTTATGGCGCAATCCGCCAACGGTCAGGAAGCCCCCAACACCCCGTTTGATCTCTTTATTCAGCTGCGCGCCGATCGGGTGGATGTGCTGCACCACGCCGGTCACCGTGTGATGGCGCTGCTGGCCGGACTGGTCGAACTGGCCGAAGAGGTGCGCGGTTTCCGCAACCTGGATTTCCGTGACCTGACCGGTTTCGTTGATGGCACCGAGAACCCGCAGGATGAACACCGTGCCGAAGTGGCGCTGCTGGCGGAAGGCGAGTTTGCCGGTGGCTCCTATATTCATGTCCAGCGCTGGGTACACGCCATGAGCGACTGGGAGAAGCTGGTGCAGAAAGAGCAGGAAGACATTATCGGTCGCACCAAGCCCGACAACATCGAGTATGAGTCTGCCGCCAAACCGCTGACCGCCCACATCAAGCGGGTCAACCTCAAGACGCCGAAGGGAGAGTCCATGGAGATCCTGCGCCAGAGCATGCCCTGGGGCACCATGACCGAGCAGGGACTCTACTTCATCTCCTGCTGCCGCACACCGCAGCACTTCAACGCCATGCTGGCCAGCATGTACAAGGGGGAGGGCAGCCACTTCGACCACCTGCTGCGCTTCACCAAGGCGGTGACCGGCGCGGCTTTCTTCGCCCCATCGGAAGGTTTTCTGATGGCGCAGGGTAAATAAGCCCGCCTGACGAAGACTCAGAAAACAAAAATCCCGGCCAAGGCCGGGATTTTTCGTTCTGGCGTGACCGCGATGACGCGGTGGCGGCCATTACGGCGTCTGTTCGAACAGCTCGAGGGCGGAGAGGTAGAGCTCTTCGATATCGGTATCGCTGGTCGGGGTGATGAAGATGGTGTCATCACCGGCGATGGTACCGAGGATCCCCTCTGCCTTGCCGAGGGAGTCGAGCAGGCGGGCGATCAGCTGGGCTGCGCCCGGGCTGGTGTGGATCACCACCAGTGCGCCGTTGTGATCGACGTCCAGTACCAGATTCTTGAGCGGGCTGGAGGTGGTGGGCACGCCCAGTTCCACCGGCAGGCAGTAGACCATCTCCATCTTGGCATTGCGAGTGCGAACGGCGCCGAAGCGGCTCAGCATGCGCGATACCTTGGACTGGTTGATGTTCTCGAAGCCCAGCTCTTGCAGGGCGGTGACGATTTCTGCCTGGGAGCCAAAGCGCTCTTCTTTCAGCAAGGCTTTAAAGGCCTTGGCCAGTTTTTCTTGCTTGTCGTTGTGTTTCATCTTGGTCTCACGAATGAGGAGGTGTGGCGGCCTGTGCGATACAGGCGGCAGATACGAACAGCGGGGCCATTTTGCATTCATATGCCGTTTTTTGCAAGGAAGCGGCGCTTGTTCTGCATATTGATTCAAAAATGGCTTGCATCAACCTTTATTAGGGATAGAATCGGGATGAAATTTTGAAAACTTATTCAATTGGGCTGTATGGGTATTGAATTAATAGGTATCGCGAAGTCCTGGCACAAGGTGCCGGTTCTGCAACAGGTCAGCTTTCGGACATCTCCCGGTGAAACCTTGGTGTTGCTGGGCCCGAGCGGTGCTGGCAAGAGTTCCCTGCTACGGATGATGAATCTGCTGGATACCCCGGATGCGGGTGTTCTGCGGATTGGTGAAAGTGAATTTTCTTTCCCGAGCTCCCTCTCTGCTGCCGAATTCAACCGCCAGTCCCAACTGCTGCGTCGCAAGGTGGGCATGGTGTTCCAGCAGTACAATCTCTGGCCACATCTCACTGTGATGGAGAATCTGATTGAAGCGCCGGTCAAGGTGCTCGGCATGAGCAAGGAGGCCGCCATCGAGAAGGGGGCCTACCTGCTGGCTCAGCTGCAACTGGCCGACAAGCGCGATGCCTGGCCTGCCCGTCTCTCCGGCGGTCAGCAGCAGCGGGTGGCCATTGCCCGTACCCTGATGATGGACCCGGAAGTGCTGCTGTTTGACGAACCGACTGCCGCCCTCGATCCCGAGATCACCAAGGAGGTGGCCGAGATCATCCGTAACCTGAGCCAGACAGGCATTACCCAGGTGGTGGTGACCCACGAGGTCGATTTTGCCCGCAAGGTGGCCAGTCAGGTGATTTATCTGGAGAAGGGGCGGATCATCGAATCCGGCACCGCTGCCATTTTCCAATCCCCGCAAACCAGCCGGTTTGCCGAATTCTTGATGCATTGATACTGAATCGATAAGGAAGCTGTCATGAAAAAGAGTCTGTTGTTGGTTGCTGCCATGAGCCTGTTGAGTACCTCCGTCATGGCCAAAGAGATCAAGTTCGCCACCGAGGCCACCTACGCGCCGTTCGAATACCTGGATGACAAGAACGAGTTTCAGGGTTTTGACATCGATCTGGCGCGCGCCATCTGCGAGCAGGCCAAGCTGGAGTGCAGCTTCCACAACCAGGCCTTTGACAGCCTGATCCCCAGCCTGAAATTCCGTCGCTACGATGCTGCCATCGCCGCCATGGACGTGACCCCGGAGCGGGCCGCTCAGGTCGATTTCTCCGACATCTACTACGAGAACTCGGCAGTATTCGTCGCCAAGAAAGGGGCCTTCAAGGGGCCGGAAGAGATGGTCGACAAGACAGTCGGCGTGCAGAACGGTACCTCTCACCAGTCCTATCTGGTGGATAACTGGGTGAGCAAGGGTCTGCTGACCGTGCCGTACGCCAGCTACCAGAGCGCCTTCCTCGACATGATGAATGGCCGTACCGATGGTGTCTTTGCCGATACCGCCGTTGCTGCCGACTGGCTGAAGCAGCACAAGGAGTATGCGGTGGTGGGTGCGCCGGTGACCGATGCCAAGTACTTCGGTACCGGCTTTGGCATCGCGGTCGCCAAGGGCAATCAGGAGCTGCTGACCCAGCTGAACAAGGGGCTGGCCGAAATCAAGGCCAACGGCACCTATCAGAAAATCTTCGACAAATACTTCGCGCAGTAAGCCATGTTGAGCCTGTTGTTGGATGCAGCCTGGATGACCCTCGGGCTGGCCTTGGCATCACTGGTCGGGGGCATGGTATTGGCACTGGCGTTCAGTGCCGCCGAGCTCAGCAAGCAGCGTGCATTGGTGTGGCCAGTGGCCACCCTGACCACGCTGATCCGTGGCCTGCCCGAGTTGCTGGTGGTGCTGTTCATCTACTTCGGCTCGACCCAGGTGTTGTTCCTCATCACTGGCGAGTATGTGGAGTTCAGCCCGTTCGCCTGTGGCGTGCTGGCGCTCTCCCTGCTGTTCGCCAGCTATGCGACCCAGACCCTGCGGGCGGCGCTCAATGCGGTGCCTTCAGGTCAACGGTTGGCGGCGCTGGCGTTGGGGTTGAGCAAGAGCCACATCTTCTTTCGCATCGTTTTGCCGCAGGCGTGGCGTCATGCCCTGCCGGGCCTCGGCAACCAGTGGCTGGTATTGCTGAAAGATACCGCGCTGGTGTCGCTTATCGGGGTCAACGAGATGATGCGTCAGGCCCAGATGGCCTCGGCCAGTACCTATGAGCCTTTCACCTGGTATGCCGCTGCCGCCCTCATCTATCTGGCCATCAGTCTGGTGAGTGAATATGGCCTCGGGCTGGCTGCCCGCTACACCCGCCGCTACGGAGGCTAACTGATGCAAGAGTATCTCGTTACGTTGCTGGGCGGTCTGGTCACCACGCTGGAACTGACCCTGTTCAGCCTGCTGCTGGGGATTGTGCTGGCGGCCCTGATGACTTGGGTGCTGGAGTTGCGCCTGCCGGTAGCGACCCAGCTGGTGCAGCTGTGGGTGCTGCTCTTTACCGGTACGCCGCTGCTCATTCAGATCTTCCTGATTTACTACGGGCCGGGCCAGTTCGAGTGGCTGAAAGCCAGCCCGCTCTGGCCGCTGCTCAAGCAGCCCTGGTTCTGCGCCGTGCTGGCGCTGGGTCTCAACACGGCGGCCTACTCCACCCGGTTGTTCAAGGGGGCGCTCGATGCCATCCCGGCCGGTGAAGTAGAGGCGTGTCGTGCGCTTGGCTTTAACGGCCGCCAGACCTTGTGGATGAAGGTGCGCCACGCCGCCCGTCATCTGGTGCCTGCCTACTCCAACGAGGTGATCCTGGTGCTCAAGGGGAGCTCCCTCGCCAGTACCATCACCATCATGGACATTATGGGGCTGGCGCAGGGGTTGAACGCCCAGACCTACGATACCCTGGCTGTGTTCGGGGTGGCTGGCGGGCTTTATCTGGCGATGAACGGATTGTTAACAATTGGTTTTCGCTGGTGTGAAAAGCGGGCGCTGGCATTCCAATCCTGAGACCCTCAGATCTACCTCTTTATGGTAAGGGGAAGTGCAGAAAAACTGTGCTTCTCCTCCAACTTTTTGTATTTCCCTCCAATTTTTGCTCCCGCATGTTTCGTGGCTCACAGAACCCGTGACTGCAACTGTTATCAGATTGTTTTTTATGGGGGGATCCATTAAGGTTGGGCGCACAACAACAAACAACCTTAAACCTACGCTTAAACATGGAGTTGATCATGAAAGTTGCCGTTCTGGGTGCCGCTGGTGGCATCGGTCAAGCCCTCGCTCTGCTGTTGAAAAACCGTCTGCCGGCTGGCTCCGAGCTGAGCCTGTATGACATCGCCCCGGTTACTCCGGGTGTGGCCGTTGACCTCAGTCATATTCCTACCGACGTCGCCATCAAGGGCTTCTGCGGTGAAGATCCGACTCCTGCGCTGGTTGGGGCCGATGTGGTGCTGATCTCCGCCGGTGTGGCACGCAAGCCGGGGATGGATCGCTCCGACCTGTTCAATATCAACGCCGGTATCGTCAAGAATCTGGTCGAGAAGTGCGCGGCCACTTGCCCGAAAGCACTGATCGGCATCATCACCAACCCGGTCAACACCACTGTGGCTATCGCCGCCGAAGTGCTGAAGAAAGCCGGTGTCTATGACAAGCGTCGCCTGTTCGGTGTCACCACCCTGGACGTGATCCGCGCCGAGACCTTCGTGGCCGCTGCCAAAGGGCTGAACATCGACAAGGTTCGCGTCAATGTGATCGGTGGTCACAGTGGCGTCACCATTCTGCCGCTGCTCTCCCAGATTGAAGGTGCCTCCTTCACTGCTGAAGAAGTGGCTGCCATGACCAAGCGCATCCAGAATGCCGGTACCGAAGTGGTTGAAGCCAAGGCCGGTGGCGGTTCTGCGACCCTTTCCATGGGTCAGGCGGCTTGCCGTTTTGGTCTCTCCCTTATCAAGGGTCTGCAGGGCGAAGCCAACGTTGTCGAGTGCGCCTACGTGGAAGGCAACGGCGAGCACGCCACCTTCTTCGCGCAGCCGGTACTGCTGGGCAAGAACGGCGTCGAAACCGTCCTGGATTACGGCAAGCTGAGTGCCTTCGAGCAGGAAGCGATGGAAGGCATGCTGGCTACCCTGAAAGCCGATATTCAGTTGGGTGTCGATTTCGTCAAGTAAGCGGGTCAACCGTGCCAACAAGGGAGCTTCGGCTCCCTTTTGTATTGATGAGATCCGCCCGTCAGGCTAAGGGGATGGGGGTTGGTGCCGATAACAGAGTGCAGCAGGAGATCCTTATGATGAAACCCCTTACCCTACTCATTCTTGTCGGTGCATTCACCGCGCCCCTCTATGGTGCCGAGGCGGTATCGGCTGCCGTATCAAGCGATGCGCCTGCAGCAAGTGTATCGGCACCGACAGCAAGCAGTGCTGCGGTGGCAACGGCGCCTGTCTCTGCTGCTACGCCAGCGCCCTCTGAGGCAGTCCCCGTCTTGCTTCCGGCCGAGCCGGTCACACCCGTTGCCAGCAGTGGCGAGGGGGCCGCGCCGCTGCCAAAACCGGCTGAGCCTGCCGCTGTGGTTGCGCCTCCTGCACCTCTGGCCGCTGGCGAGTTGCAGGCGGTGCCGCTCTATCGTCAGGACGAGCTGCTTAACTGGATTGAGCAGGGGCGCCACCTCACTCAGGTGAAGCAGGATCGCTGTCAGCTGACTCAGGATATCGAAGCGCGCGCCTCGGTGATGAAGATCCCGGCCTATCAATTCCTCTGGGGGGATATGCTGGCGTGGGGTGTCTGTACCAAACCCAATGCCGAGATCGGGGTGCAATATATGTGGGAGGCGGCCAATCAGGGGTTGGCGCCGGCGCTGGAGCAGTTGGGCCGCTACTACTGGAAAGGAACTTTGGTGCAGAAGGATTTGGTGCGAGCCGAAACTCTGATGCGCGAGGCGGCCAGCCTCGGTTTTCTGCGGGCCCGCATCGAGTGGGTCGAGATGCTGTTGCAGGGGATGGGCAGTCCGCTCGATTATGAGGACGCCTATCGTTGGCTTCATGGCTCCGTCATCGGTGACAAGGCGCTGCACCAGAAGGCGGCGAGTCTGCTCAACCGTCTTGGCAACAGGATGCCGGCCAACGTGGTGGCCCGCGCCAAGGCGATGCACTGATCCAAAAAAATGACCCACAGGTCTGCACCTGTGGGTCCGGTTCCAGCCGCCGTGCCATGACAGGCCGGAACCTCCCTCTGTTATATGGCTGCCCGCGCCTTAGAGATCTTGATGGGGGCCAAAAACTTCGTAATGGAGCTGCCCCGCTGGCACCCCAGCCGCCAGCAGCTGCCGCTTGATCTCTTGCATGAAGCCGACGGGGCCACAAAAGTAGCAGTGGGCCTGCGGCGTTATGCGCTCCTTCACGGCAGTTAGATCCATGGTGCCGGCCAGATCGTAATCTTGACCCTGTACATCGCTGGCCTCCGGCTCCCGATACCAGATCCGGCTCAGCAAGTTGGGATGCTGGCGGGATTTTTGCTGAATATCCTCCCGGAAGGCGTGTACAGCGCCCTGTTCGCAGGCGTGCAGCCAGGTGATTTCTGCCTGATGGCCGCTCGCCAGCAGCTGGTTGAGCATGCTCATCATCGGTGTCACGCCGACACCGGCTGAGAGCAGTACCACCGGGGTCTGGCTGTCGGCTTTCAGGTAGAAATCGCCGGTAGGGGGCATCACCTCGATCTTGTCACCCGCCTGCAGGTGATCGTGCAGCAGGTTGGAGACCTGACCTTGCGGTTCACGCTTGACGCTGATGCGGTAGTCCTGCCCGTTGGGGGCATCGGAGAGGGAGTACTGGCGGATTTCCTGATATTCCAGCTCGGGGTGAACCAGCTTGATGCTGAGGTATTGGCCCGGTTTGAAGGCCAACACTGGCTTGCCATCTTCCGGCGTCAGCAGGAAGGAGGTGATGAGGGCGCTCTCGGCTCGCTTCTCCTTGATGATGAAGGTGCGGGTACCTTGCCAGCCGCCATCCTGATTGGCCTTCTCCTGATAGATCTCCTGCTCGCGGTCGATGAAGATGTCGGCCAGCACGCCATACGCCTTGCCCCATGCCTCCAGCACCTCGTCGGTGACCGCACTTCCGCCCAATTCTTTGAGCGTGGCCAAGAGATGACTACCTACAATGTGATATTGTTCCGGCTGGATCAGGAATCCGGTATGTTTGTGCGCAATCCGCTCGACCGCACCGGCGAGTGCTCCCAGATTGTCGATATTCTTTGCATACGCGGCGACTGCATTGAACAGGGCCAGCGGCTGGCCGCCACTGCGTTGGTGGGCCAGGTTGAAGATATCTTTCAGCTCCGGGTTATGGCTGAACATCCGTTGGTAGAAGTGCTGGGTGAGGGCAGGGCCTGCCGATTCGAGCAGCGGAATAGTGCTTTTGATGACGGCAACGGTGGTTTGATCTAGCATAGGGGCCTCGTTCTAATTGAACATATAAAATGTCATTTAATAAGTGGCATCCTAGATGTTTATTTGATTTGAATCAATACTCCACTTTTCGCATCGCGCTAATCAGGTTTTATGAGACTAACCAGTTATACAGATTTTGGATTGAGAGCCCTGCTCTATCTTGCCACCCTGCCGGAAGGGGAGTTGTCGAGCGTTGCCAAGGTATCGGCCCTGTATGGCGTTTCCCGCAACCACATGGTGAAGGTGGTCAATCAGCTGGTGAAGCTGGGCTATCTGCAATCCCAGCGGGGCAAGAATGGCGGTATTCGTATGGCTTGCGATCCCGCTACCATCAATATCGGGCAGGTGATCAGGGCGCTGGAAGGCAATCTGGACGGCATTGACTGCGGCTCGCCCGCTTGTCACATCGTCTCTGTCTGTCTGCTCAAGAGTGCGCTGAAAGAGGCGATGGATGCGTTTCTGGCGGTGATGGACAGCTATACGCTGCAAGACCTGCTGGCCAACCGCGACGAGTTGCAACGGGTGTTTGGCGAGTTGATCCCGACGCTGGTGCTGGAGCCGGATGATGAAGATGAGTGT
>NZ_CAWMRY010000061.1:0-14019 GCF_963870295.1 Aeromonas sp. ANP5
CGGCACACGGCCAAACAAAAAGCCGCCCGGCGAAACCGGGCGGCTTTTGTTATTGCTTCAGATTATCAGGCGGTAGTCAGCATAACGACAGCCAGCGCCATCACCATCATGCCAGCCCAGCCGATGGGCTTGAGCCGCTCACCGAAGAAGAGCAAACCGCCCAGCGCCGTACCGACGATGCCGATAGCCCCCCAGGTGGCGTAGGCAACAGCCAGGTCAATCTGGCCGCTACTTACCGCTTCCGAGAGCAGGGTAAAGGCGCCGAGTACCAGCATGATCCCCAGGAAGCCCCACCCCTTGTAACGAAAACCCTTGGAGCGGTTGATAGCCATGTTGGCGCCGATATCGATCAGTGCGGCACCCAGTACAATCACAAACGGACTCATGCTGTGGCCTCCGCTTCTACTGACTTGTCTGCGGGCTCATCATGGGTCTCCCCCATGGTCACCATAACAATCCCCACTATCGCGAGAGCCAGGCCAATCAGCTCCTGAACGGTCACATCGTAACCAAGGAACATGACCGACACTATGGTGATCAAGGTGATCCCGAGCCCCTCCCAGAGCGCAAACGCAATACCAATGGAGATTGTTTTGGCGGCTTTCGCCAGCAACCAGTACGAGAAACCGATCAACAGCCACATTGGGATGTAATTCATCCAGCCTGCCCCCTGCTCGGGGATCATGGCCATGCTGGAGGTACCGGCGACCTCGGTCACGATGGCGCCGGTCAAAAACAGCCGGGCCAGAAACATACGACTTAATAACATATAAGATGCCTTTGTTGCTTCGACGGGAGAGATGGTAAACGGGGAGAAGCAACTCGCGACAATCGCTCAGCGTCGATTATTCCGACGCCACAGGTTTGCCTTGCCTTGGCTCGGCACGCTAAGGTGATGGTGAAAAACTCCGCCACAGCCTGTAAAACATGAAGCTATATCAAATAGAACTCTTTGTAGAGTCAGCCCATAGCGGCTCTATTGCCAACACCGCCCGTCGCCTCGGCAAAAGCCGCAGCGCCGTCAGCACCGCCATCGCGGCGCTGGAAGTTGAGCTTGGTGTCGAACTTTTTGAACGAGGTGCCAATCAGAGTCGGCTGACCGAGATCGGCGAGCTGGTGCTTGATGATTGCACTCGCCTGCTGCAGGCAGCCAACAGCTTGCAGCAGAAG
Organism: Aeromonas sp. ANP5; assembly: GCF_963870295.1. Taxonomy (NCBI): domain Bacteria; kingdom Pseudomonadati; phylum Pseudomonadota; class Gammaproteobacteria; order Aeromonadales; family Aeromonadaceae; genus Aeromonas; species Aeromonas sp. ANP5. The sequence goes on from NZ_CAWMRY010000061.1 coordinate 1,171, forward strand.
TGCAAACATTACGCCTCGGGGGCCGAAGTGGCGTTGCGGGTAGCCCGCGATGACGCCATTCCCGAGCCGGTGTGGCGCGAGATGCTGGCCAGCCTGCACAGTCAGTTTCCCGGCACCAGTATCTCGCTGGTGCTCGCCTCTCCGCCCGAACTGCCGGCTCTGGTGGAAGAGGGGTTCGTCGATGCCGCTTTTGGCCTTATTACCGAAGATCAGGAGCGCAGCGGCCTCAATATCGACGTGCTCAACCCGATCCGCACCCTGATGGTGGTGGCACCCAGCCATCCGCTAGCCGGACTGAAGCGGGTCAAACAGCAGGATCTGACCGATCACACCCAGGTCACCCTCTCGTATGTAGATGAATTTTCGGTAAAAAGCCTGCTACCTGTGGGAGGTCAGCATATCGGTCTCTCCAGCTTCGAGTTGATGCGCAATGCGGTGCTGGACGGACTGGGCTGGGCGGTGCTCCCCTCGCCACTGATCCAGAGCCAGCTGCGACAAGGCTCCCTGCTGACTCTGAAACACAAGTTCAGCCTGCAGTGGCGGGATTACGGGGTCTATCTGGCGGAAAACGCCTATCACGGCAAGGTGTTGGCCTGGTTGAAGAAGTCTATCCAGGGGTATCTGGAACCTTTCGAGTAGCGATAAAGAGGCGGAGCCAGCTCACGATATCTACTTATCCTGATGATCCGAGCGGATGTGATCGTGCATACTGTTCACATACTCATTGAGCGCCGGAGGCGTAACCGATATGAGCAGTGCCCAAGACAAGGACGATATCTTGCTGGACGACGACATCATCGAACTCGATGATGAGGAGGTCGTGGTCCCCAAGGCACTCAACCCATGGCAAGTGCTGATCGTGGATGATGAGCCGGATATCCATCATGCCACCCGCCTGGCCCTCTCCAACATTCACTACAAATCCCGCCCGCTGGAGCTGCTCAATGCCTACAGCGGCGCCGAGGCTGGCCGTATGCTGGAGGCCAATCCCAGGATTGCGCTGATCCTGCTCGATGTGGTGATGGAGACCGAAGATGCAGGTCTGCGGCTGGTGCACCGGATCCGCAACGAAATGCACAACTCGCTGGTACGGATCGTGCTGCGTACCGGCCAACCCGGCCAAGCCCCCGAGCAGCGGGTGATCCTCGATTACGACATCAATGACTACAAGACCAAGACCGAGCTGACGGTACAAAAACTCTACACCACCGTCATCGCATCCCTGCGTTCATACGAAACTCTCAGCGCCATCGACAAAAGCCGTCAGGGGCTCGGCAAAATTCTGGAAGGGGCGGGTGATCTCTACCATCTTCATTCGCTCAAGGAGTTTGCCTCCGGCGTGCTGAAACAGATCAGCGCCATTCTCGATGTGGGCACCGAAGGGGCCATCTGCGCCGAGCGCCGTCCCGGCGAACAGGGGCTGGAGATCCTCGCCGCCACCGGCGACTACGAGACTCTGCTGGATGATGGCAAGATCACCGACTTCCCCACCCTCAATGACTCGGTTCTGAAGGCACTGGCGGCGCGCAGCAACCGCTTTGAACACCCGCAGGACTCCCTCTATATCGCCGCCCAGAATGGTCGCGAGTTCGTGTTGAGTTTTACCCCGACCCAGCCTCTCGATCCCCTCGAATGCGATCTGCTGGATGTCTTCTGCCAGCGCATCTCGGCGGCCTACGACAACCTCTATCTCTACAACCAGTTGCTGCGCGCCCAGGAGGCCACCGTGGTGGCACTGGCGGCGCTGGCAGAGTTTCGCGACTCCGATACCGGCGAACATGTCTTGCGGGTGCAGAAGCTCTCGGATGCCATCGTGGCCGAATTGAAGCGGATGGCGGCCTATCCCGAGCAGCTGACCCCGGAGTTTGTCGAGATGATCGGCATGGCCTCCATCCTGCACGATGTGGGCAAGGTGGGCACCCCGGATCATATCCTGCACAAGCCCGGTCGTTTCGACCCGGAAGAGCGGGCCATCATGGAGCAGCACGCCGGTATCGGCGCCAATATCCTGCACAAGGCTGGCGAAATGGTGGAGGGAACCAGCTACCTCTCGCTGGGGGCCGAAATCGCTCGGGGCCACCATGAGCACTTCGATGGCAAGGGCTACCCGCAGCAGCTGGCTGGCCAGCAGATCCCGCTGTCAGCGAGGATTGTGGCGGTAGTCGATGTATTCGATGCCCTGCTCAGCAAGCGCCCCTACAAGGAGCCCTGGACGCTGGCGCAGACCATGGAGTATATCCAGTCCCGCTCCGGTACCCAGTTTGACCCTCATGTTGTGACAGCCCTGTCGCGACTGGTCAATGAGTCGAGACTACCCTACTCGCTCTGACCCTCTTTGCTCGCAACTCCACATGCCCTGCCGGTGACCAAAGTCAGCGGCAGGGCATCAAAACAGCAGTTTTGTTGCATCCCGCACACATCAAAGTGCCGCAAACCGGAAACATCCCCCTTCTTTGTTAGCGATATCCGCTGAAATATGGTCATTTAACATCACATCGCTATAATATCGGCCTGCAAACCTGATACTAACAACGAAGGAATTATCATGAGCCTGAACCTGGTACCGGCCGGCAAGAGCCTGCCCGACGATATCTATGTCATCATCGAAATCCCGCAGAATGCCGACCCGATCAAATACGAAGTCGACAAGGACAGCGGTGCTATTTTCGTCGATCGCTTCATGTCTACCCCGATGTTCTATCCGTGCAACTACGGCTACGTGAACGCGACTCTCTCTCTGGATGGTGACCCCGTCGACGTACTGGTTCCGACCCCCTACCCGCTGCTGGCCGGTTCCGTCATTCGCTGCCGTCCGGTTGGCGTGCTGAAGATGACCGACGAATCTGGCGAAGATGCCAAGATCGTTGCTGTACCGCACTCCAAGCTGACCAAGCAGTACGACCACATCCAGGATGTGAACGATCTGCCGGAACTGCTGAAAGCCCAGATCCAGCACTTCTTCGAGCGCTACAAAGAGCTGGAAGCGGGCAAATGGGTCAAGGTGGAAGGTTGGGGCGACAAGGCCGCTGCCGAAGCCGAGATCAAAACCTCTGCCGAGCGTTACGCTGCCAAGTAAGCATCACTCGGCTTGTAAAAAAGGCGCCTTATGGCGCCTTTTTTGTCGGTGTTTGCGGCAGCTGACCGGCTGCATCTCCGGCAGGATTGCCCTGAATGTATATTTCACGACCATCTTTCTGGTAGGGACGATAGTAATCACCGCCACAGCGATAGCCGCCGCCCGGCTGGCTCATCAGCTCACAGTTGACCGGCAACACCTCCAGCCACTTGATGGCCTGCTGGTAGCGCAGCCACTCCTGCCATTCGTGTTCGCGCGCCAGCTGATCGCGCAGGGCAAAGGTATCCGCAACGGACATCCCCTTGTTAACGATCACCTGACCCGCCATGGCTGGCAGGCTGAGCAGCCCAAACAGCACTATGATCCAAGGCTTCATAACCCCTCCAGAGTGACTTAATTTCACAATTAAATTAAAAGTCACATCAATCTGTTATCCAGATCACAAAACGAAACATCACCAAAGTGGTGCCGGCTCACCTAGTTGTTAATTATCGTCCACGGCAGGAAGCACCACCATGAAGCTGACCCCCGCGCTGTTGCTCAGCCTCACTCTCAGCACCACCCTTGGCGCCACAAGCAACGCCAGCGAGATCAACATGAGCTGGCAGTGGCAATCCACCGATGGCCAGCGCAAGCACTTCCAGCTGACCACCGACGATCAGGTGATGGCCACCAGTCGCCACGAGATGAGCCTGCTGAAGGCCTCTCTCACCAATCCCCTGGAGACCCTTTACGCCTACATCAGCCCGCGGCTCTACAACAGCATCAACCTGATCAATCAGAGCAGCCCGGAGACAGCCACCAAGTTTCGCAATCTGGAGCAGGCCTTCACCCTGCGGGACGACAGCATGGAGTCGATGCTGTTCTGGCAAGCCTACCAGCAGTATCAGGAGGATGCCTTCTACCAGATGAGGGTGATCCCCTGCGTCCATCCGGCCAATCGCAAACTGCCTTGCGTGCGACCCGATTACTCCCAGCTCTTCTACCACTTCAAAGGGCATCTCAAGCCGCTGGCGCAGCAGTTTGCCGCCAAGGATCTCGCCACCAGCGTCAGCCTGCTGCAGGAGTGGCTGAACGCCATCCCCACCCAGCCGGAGCAGCTGGATCACTTCGCGCCGCCGCTGCAAGCGTTGCAGGATAACAAGGCCGACAGCGACGAGAAGGCGCTGCTGATGGCCAGTCTGCTGGCGGAGCTGGCGCCGCAATATGTGCTCAGCATCATCTATCCGGATATCAGCATCGGCAGCGTCTCCCCTGCCTGGCTGGCTATTACGGCAGACAGTGGCGTACCCGGTGATGTGGTGGTGATCAACAATCAGCGCCATGTGCTGCTTACTGGCTCGTCCCTGCTGGCCCAGCAGATGACCATGGCCAAGATCCCCCTCATCAGCGAGTCGCTCTACTGACGCAGACAGCTCAGACCAGCAGCCAATTCATTGATTTTTATCGATGTCATGCCATCCTAGCCGCCCTTGCCAGCCAACCACCTGACTGGCGGAGCGCCGACGCTTCTGAATTGCGATCTTATTTAACACTTTTTAAACAGATCCGATCAGTTTAGGATGAAGCTCGCCCATTCCCTCAATCCGAAACTCGTTATAACATAACAAATGGAGTGTCATCAGGATGAAACATCTCGTACTTACTTTGGCGCTGCTGCCATCTCTGGTCTTTGCTCACAACTTCAAGGATGGCAACCCGGTGCCGCTGGTCAATGTCAGCGACAAGGGTGAGCTGGTACTGAATGGCAAGGAGATCGGTTACCAGCCGTGGCAGAGCACCTCGCTCACCGGCAAGGTGTTCCTGATCCAGCATATTGCCGGTCGCTCCAGTGCCAAGGAGCTGAACGCCCCGATGATCGAGGCGATCAAGGCCGCCAAACTGCCGCAAGACAAGTACCAGACCGTTACCGTCATCAACAGCAATGACGCCATCTGGGGCACCTCCGGCTTCGTGAAGAGCAGTGCCGAGGACAGCAAGAAAGAGTTCCCATGGTCCGCCATGGTGCTGGATGCCAAGGGCATGGCGCGCAACGCCTGGGATCTGACGCCGGAAAGCTCGGCCATCATCCTGCTGGATAAAGAGGGCAAGGTGCTGTTTGCCAAAGATGGCCAGCTCGATGCCAACAACATCGCAACCGTGATGGGGCTCATCAAGTCCCATCTCTGAATCAGAGAGAAAGGGCGCTGATGGCGCCCTTTCCATAAGGGTCTATGGGTCGTATCAAGCTGAAAATCTGGATCTTGCTGCTGGGCTGGTTGTGGCTGCAACCCCTGCTCGCCCAGCATCAGCTTGAATCCGCTCTGCCCGGCCATGACGACCATCACTGTCTGGTCTGTGCTCTCCATCTGGATGGCAAACAGGTCATCACCGCTACCCCCTATTGTTTCCCCAGTGCGACCTCTGTTCTGCCCGCAGTTGCAACCATGCAACGCTCGGCGGATACCGCCACGCTTCACAGCTATGCCATCCGCGCGCCGCCCGCCTCCGCTTTTCTCTATCCCTTTGTTTAAGTTCACTATTTGTTTTGAAAAAGGATTAAAGATGAAAGCAGTTACTCTGTTGCTGGCCGCAGCGGCCTTTAGCGCACACGCAAATCACGACGAACACGAGAGCCACAGCCACGGCGCCCACGAGCATGGCCACGGCCACCTCAATCTGGTGGTCGATGGCAACCAGCTGATGATCGAGCTGCAGGCACCCGCAGCCGATCTGGTGGGCTTCGAGCACACCGCCAAGAGCGATGAAGAGAAGGCGCAATACGCCAAGGCCATGGCTCAACTCAAGCAGCCAGACGCCCTGTTCCGCCTCGACCCGGCGGCTGGCTGCAAACTGACCCAGCAGGAGCTGCAAGCAGCCAAAGAAGAGCATGATCACGACCATGACCATGACAAGGCTGCCAGCGACAAACATGAAGACCAGCATAATCATGACGAAGCGGGTCACGCCGATATGGGCGCCATGTACACCTACACCTGCGCCACCCCGGCCAAACTGACCGGCCTTGAGGCGACCCTGTTCAGCGTCTATCCGAGCCTTGAGAAGCTGAGCGTGCAGGGGATCCTGCCCACCGGCCAGACCGCTGGCGAGCTGACCCCGTCCGCCAACAAGCTGAGCTGGTAACACCATGAAAAAAGCCGTGGTTGAGATCCGCGATCTGGCCTTTGCCTGGCCAGGTGGCGACGCTGTACTCGATCTGCCCGCCCTCACCATCCGCGAGGGTGAGCGGGTCTTTATCAAGGGCCCGTCGGGCTCCGGCAAGTCAACCCTGCTCGGGTTGCTGGCCGGGATCCAGACCGCCAACCACGGCACCCTGGAGGTGCTGGGCCAACCGTTGGCCCGGCTCTCTGGCCGTGCCCGTGACCACTTCAGGGCGGCCAATCTGGGTTATATCTTCCAGCAGTTCAATCTGCTGCCTTTTCTCTCGGTGCAGGACAACGTGACTGCTGCCCTCACCTTCTCGCCCGCCAAACGGGCCCGCCTGCAAGGGAGTCCGGAGCAGGAGGCGCGCCGTCTGCTGGCGGAGCTGCAACTGCCGGACGACGCGCTGCATCGTCCCGTCCATGCCCTCAGCATCGGCCAGCAGCAGCGGGTTGCCGCCGCACGGGCGCTGATCGGCTCGCCGCCACTGGTGATCGCCGACGAGCCCACCTCGGCCCTCGACACCGACAACCAGGCAGCCTTTATCAAGCTGTTGTTCGAGGAGTGCGACAAGCAGGGCTCGACCCTGATCTTCGTCAGTCACGACCCTTATCTCGAACCTCTGTTCCCGCGGGTCGAAAACCTGCAACAGCTCAACCGGAGGGCATCATGCTAAAGCTCGCCCTGCAAAGTCTCTGGGCCCGCCGCCTCACCGCCGGGCTTACCCTGCTGGCCGTCGCCATCAGCGTCACCCTGCTGCTCGGGGTGGAGCGGGTGCGCACCCAGGCCCGCGAAAGTTTCTCCAACACCGTCTCGGGAACCGATCTCATCGTCGGCGCCCGCTCCGGTCAGGTTAACCTGCTGCTCTACTCGGTGTTTCGCATCGGCAACCCCACCAACAACGTGGGGTGGGACTCCTATCAGGCCATCAAGCAGAAACCGGGCGTGGCCTGGACCATCCCGCTCTCCCTTGGTGACTCCCACAAAGGATTTCGGGTTCTCGGCACCAATGGCGACTACTTCACCCACCTGAAGTACGGTCAGCAACAGTCGCTGCAATTGCAGGAAGGGAGGCCATTCGACACGCCGTTTGAAGCGGTGCTCGGCGCCCAGGTGGCCGATAAGCTCGGCTATCACCTCGACCAATCCATCGTCATCGCCCACGGCGCTGGCAACACCTCGTTCAGCCAGCACGACAACCTGCCGTTCAAGGTGGTGGGTATTCTGGCGCCGACCGGCACACCCATCGATCGCACCATCCATGTGCCGCTGGCGGGGATCGAGGCGATCCATCTGGGCTGGGACACCGGCCGCCACAGCAAGAACGTGACGCCGGAGCAGGCGCTGGCACAGGATCTCACCCCGAAAACCATCACCGCCTTTATGGTGGGCTTGAGCAACCGGATCCTGGCGTTCCAGCTGCAGCGCAGCGTCAACACCTATCCCAAAGAGCCGCTGATGGCGATCCTGCCGGGGGCCGCCCTGCAGGAGCTGTGGAGCCTGATGAGCGTGGCGGAAACGGCCCTCTCGGTCATCGCCGGTTTCGTGGTAGTCGCGGGCCTGATCGGCATGCTGACCACATTGCTGGCTGGGCTTAACGAGCGGCGCCGGGAGCTCGCTATTTTGCGCTCCCTCGGTGCGGGCCCTGCCCATCTGTTCCTGCTGCTGGCGCTGGAAGCCATGGCGCTGACCACGGTCGGCATCGCTCTCGGGGTCGCAGTGCTCTATCTGGGGCAGGGGCTTGCCTCGCCCTGGCTGCTCAGCCACTATGGCCTGCAACTGAGCCTGGAGCTTCCGAGCGCCTACGAGTGGCAGTTGCTGGGGGTAGTGTGGCTGGCAGGCATGGTGATTGGCCTGCTCCCTGCTGCACGCGCTTACCGCTACAGCTTGAGCGATGGCATGAGCATTCGCGTCTAGCGAGACGCCCAAAAATCGAAACAGAAGGACAGATGATGAAGTGGAAAATTGTGGCGCTGCTCGCTAGTCTGCTGGTGCTGCCCGCCCTGGCCGCCGATTACAAGACCATCGACTGGGATGTGCTTATCCCGGAAGGGGAAAAACTGCTGCCACCGCCCCAGGTCAATCACGAAGATCCCATGTCGGTGCCGCAACCGGTGGGCGGGGTAAACAAGAAGCTGGACAACCAGGATGTGCGCATTCCGGGCTTCGTGGTGCCACTGGAGGGGGATGCCAAGAAGATCACCGCCTTCCTGCTGGTGCCCTACTTCGGCGCCTGCATCCATGTGCCGCCGCCCCCCACCAATCAGGTGATCTATGTGAGCTACCCCAAGGGTGCGCCGGTGGATGATCTGTGGGATGCCATCTGGGTAAAGGGCAAGATGCGCACGGTCAGCTCCAGCCACGAGATGGCCACCGCCTCCTATTCGATGGAAGCGGTCGAGGTGAGCGTCTACGAGGAGTAATACTCCCGTTGCAAAAAAAGCGGCCTCCACGGAGGCCGCTTTGTTATCTTGGCATCCCGGTTGGAGTAACATTCAGCTCCAGAACCTGTGCGAATGGAGTCAGCATGGCAGACCTCCCCCCCCCGAAAAAAGAGAGTTCGATCCTGAGCAGCCAGGAGCAGACCCTGCGTCTGGCCCGCAGCCGCGGTATCGACGGCATGCTCACCCGCAACACCGACAGCACCTTCGAACAGCGCGCCACCTTTCGCCATCTGGCGGATCAGGCCGCCCGCCAGCGCAATCTGGAAGCCATCATGGTGATGGCCTCCCGACACTGCGAAGAGACGGCGGCTGGCGGCGAGATGGACAGCGACTGGCTGACCCGCTTCCTGCAACTGGCGGAAGATATCAGCATGGTGCCGATGCAGCAGCTGTGGGGGCGGATCTTCGCGCTGGAAGTCGCCACCCCGGGCCGCTTCTCCATTCGGGCGCTCGCCACCCTCAAAGAGATGACCCAGCGCGAGGCCCAGCTGTTCCAGCGCATCTGCTCGCTGACCTGCCACTACACCGGCAGCGACGAGCAGCGACTGCTGCTGGGGCTGCACAAGGGGGCCACCCTGCTGAGTCGCGCCAAGGCGACGCGCCTCGGCCTTGGCAAATACCGGCTGCCCTACAACGCCCTGCTGCAACTGTTTGAGCTCGGGCTGCTGCATCGCGCCGAGCTGGAGTCCGGCCCGCTGCCTGCCGATGGGGTCGAGCTGGAATTTGGCAACCAGCGCTGGCGGCTGCAGTGCAAGCAGAACAACATCACCCTGCTCTACTACCGCCTCACCCCGGTGGGCAACGAGCTTGCCCAACTGCTGCAAGAGTCGCCGCTGGAGGAGTACCTGCAGGATCTGAAAACCGTGCTGGTGCAGGGGATCCAGATTGAAGTGATGCAGCTCGTCAGCGCCCCCTCCTCACCCGCTCCCGAGCCTCTCCCCTGATCTCTGGCGGGGCAGCGGATGCCCCGTCGGTTCATGGATCCTTCGCATCCAGCTTCTGACTCCCAGCTCATGGGCTTGACCAGAATAGGTTGCAAATTGCAGATGCCGCAGAGGCACACCCCGTCAGATCCGTTGCATATTGCAAACAACCACGCGTTTTTCCTCTCCAAACCTCGCTAATAACACATCAGTCATTAGTTTTTGCCAGCTGGCCCGCCCTTTGCACATGTCTTGATGCAGATCAAAATTTAACCACCACAGCTCGGGAGCAAGGCCATGAGAATCAATCAACCGGTTACCCAAAGAGAACGTCTCTATCCAGACCACCAGAGCCTGATCTCCACCACGGATCTGGAGAGCCGCATCACCTACGCCAACGATGAGTTCTGCGATATTGCAGGCTTCTCGCTCGACGAGCTGAAGGGGGAACACCACAATCTGGTGCGCCATCCTGACATGCCGAAACAGGCCTTTGCCGATCTGTGGGGTCACATCAGGGATGGCAAGAGCTGGATGGGGCCGGTGAAAAATCGCTGCAAGAATGGCGATCACTACTGGGTCAGCGCCTTTGTCACCCCCATCAAGGATGCCAGTGGCCGGGTGGTGGAGTATCAGTCGGTACGCACCGCCCCGAGCGAGGAGATCAAACAGCGGGCCGAGAAGGTCTATGCCGACCTTCGCAACAACAAGCTGCCGCTGGCGCTCAAGTTGCCCACCTTCTCCCATACCCTGGCCATCAACCTCTGTCTGCTGCTGAGCCTGCTCGCCATGTTTGCCCTGGGCTACAGCCACGATATGAACTGGCAACTGGCGCTGGCCGCCCTGCCGCTGGCGATAGCGGCCATCACCCTGAATGCCCTCTCCCGCCGCCTCGGCAAGCTCAACAAGATGGCCCGCAGCCGCTTTGACAACCCGCTGATGCAGCTGCTCTACACCAATAAGGTGGACAATATCGCCGCCATCGAGCTCTCGATGGTAATGAATCAGGCAGAGTTCAACGCCGTGCTGGCCCGCACCCAGCAGACCTGCAGCAAGATCCTGCAAGCCGCCGAGGGGGATCTGCGCAACGCCGAATCCATCACCGACAACCTGCAACAGCAGCAGGCCGAAACCAATCAGGTAGCCACTGCCGTGACCGAAATGTCGGAATCCATTCGCGAGGTGTCACAAAGCTCGACTGACTCCTCCAGCCTGCTGGATGAAACGGCCGTGCTGTTCAAGAGCGGCAACAGTAGCGTGGCCGAAACCGTGGCTGCCGTGGCGGGCATGAACAGCGAACTTATCACCTCCAAGAGCGTGATCAGTGCGCTGGTCGGCCACTGCCGCGATATCGACGGCATCCTCGATGTGATCAACAACATCGCAAACCAGACCAACCTGCTGGCCCTCAACGCCGCCATCGAAGCAGCCCGGGCTGGCGAAGCGGGTCGCGGCTTCTCGGTAGTGGCCGACGAGATCCGCACCCTCGCCATCAAGACCCAATCCTCGACCAGCGAGATCCAGAAGATGATCACCGAGCTGCAAAACAGCTCTGGCGAGGCTGAGCAAGCGATGGAGAAGGGTTGCCAACTTGCCGACAGTTGCCAGCAGAAGGCCACCGCGACCGGCACCATACTCCAGCAAATCAACAATATGCTGCAGCAGGTCGCCTCCGGCAGCAGCCAGATTGCCCAGGCGGTGCAGGAGCAGTCCCACGTTACCGCCGAGATCAACCGCAACGTGCTCAGCATCAAGACCCTGGCCGATGACTCCAGCGTTGGCAGCCAGCACGCCGTGCACGGCATCACCCAGCTGGTCAACCAGTTAAGCGATCTCGACCGGCTGGTACGCCAGTTCCAGAAAGGGGCTCCGGCAAGCCAGAGCCACTACGAAGTGGCCGCTACCCGCGCCGTGCCGGTTCGCCAAGCGAGATAACCGCTACCCAAACAATCACCGCAGCAAAACCCTATGGGCCTTTGGGTCCATAGGGTTTTTTAATGCCCGCCAACAAGAGGCGACACTCCCGCTTTCCCCTTCCGCTTTCCCCTTCCAATTTCCCCCTGCACTGATGGGCGGCGGTTCTGGTACGAACGCATCGCCACCCGTAATTGATTAATTTGTTGATCTTGCTCAGGAAATGGCCCGCTAGCGCTTTTCACCCAAGCCCCGTTCGGTAACATAGCCGCTTGGCAACCTCTCGCAGGAGTCAGCCATGAGCCAAGCCAGTGCCAAAACGCCGGTAAAAAGCAGCAGACTGGAGGCTGAAATTCAGGGGCGGTAGCGTGGTTTTTGTAAGTTGGCACAGCGCGTAGCGAAGACCAACAGACAAGTTCTTCAGCGTTAAAGGGAAAAATATGGATGTCATTAAGGCTTTAGAAATCATCTCAGCATTGTCAGAAGGTGTTAATCCTGAAACCAGTGAAGAGTTATCTGAAGAAAGCTGCTTCAATCAGCCGAAAGTCATTCGAGCTTTATTTATCGCAAAACAGAGCCTCGAAGCATCAATCATTTCTGAAAAGCGTAAATCTGATTTACCAGAAAATGCTGGGAAGCCGTGGAAGCCAGACGAAGATGAGCTATTGGCAAATAGCTTTGATTCAGGCTTAGGTGTTGATGAATTATCAAGAATCCATAAAAGAACAAAAGGTTCCATTGCCTCCAGGCTAGTTCGTCTAGGTAAAATAAATGAGCGTTCCAATATTTATACTCGGTAGCCTCGCTCTTGTAGGTTGGCGCAGAGCGTAGCGAAGCCCAACAGACGAGCGTTATAACGTCAACCAGAGCAGGATAAACATGGATTGGGTCGTTCGGTAAAACAAATTTGCAGATATGTTCGCGGTAAACGTTGGGCTTCATTTCGTGTAGGTTGGCGCAGAGCGTAGCGAAGCCCAACAGATGAGCATTATCACGTCAACCAGAGCAGGATAAACATGGATTGGGCCGATCGAGAACACAAATTTTTAGATACGTTTCGCGGTAAACGTTGGGCTTCACTTCGTTCAGCACCAACCTACGATTTTTAGCCCAACATACGAGATACAATTTTTGGCCCAACATACTAGATGTATTTGCACACAGTATGGATGCTAGTGGAGCCCCATATTGGATATAGAGGAAGCACGACCATTTATCCTACAGTTAATGCAAGAAACATTGATATAAGATATTGAAAGTATGGATAACTACATTGATGTGATACAAAAAATTGGCAGGATATGTGGAACAGCCGCATGTTTCTATGTGGAAACATTCCGTATAATAAATT
>NZ_CAWMRY010000062.1:0-13589 GCF_963870295.1 Aeromonas sp. ANP5
ACACATCTGTCTTGTGCGCCGTTCGACGTCACGCTCACGGTTTCTCAGCTTTTAAGGCAAATCGCAGAGACAGAAAAGGCGCCCGAGGCGCCTTTTCAGATCAACAGCGTCGCGGGAACTTATTCCTGCTCCAGCTCACCACAGAAACGGTAGCCTTCGCCGTGGATGGTGGCGATGATCTCCGGAGTATCGTTGACGCTTTCGAAGTGCTTGCGAATGCGACGGATGGTCACGTCAACGGTACGGTCGTGTGGCTTGAGCTCACGGCCGGTCATCTTCTTCAGCAGCTCGGCACGGGTCTGGATCTGGCCCGGGTTTTCGCAGAAGTGCAGCATGGCGCGGAACTCGGAGCGCGGCAGCTTGAACATGTCGCCAGTCGGGCTGACCAGTGCGCGGCTGTTGATATCCAGCGCCCAGCCGTTGAACAGGTAGCGCTCAACCAGCTTCTTCTCTTCGCCACCGGCTGCCACGTTCATGGTGCGGCTCAGCAGATTGCGGGCACGGATAGTCAGTTCGCGCGGGTTGAACGGCTTGGTGATGTAATCATCGGCGCCGATCTCCAGACCCAGGATCTTGTCCACTTCGTTGTCACGACCGGTCAGGAACATCAGGGCGATGTTGTCGTTTTCACGCAGCTCACGGGCCAGCAGCAGGCCGTTCTTGCCCGGCAGGTTGATGTCCATGATCACCAGATTGATGGTGTGGGAAGTAAGGGCCTGGTGCATCTCGTCGCCGTTGTTGGCTTCGAGCACGATGTAGCCTTCGGCTTCAAAAATGCTTTTCAGGGTATTGCGTGTGACCAGCTCGTCTTCGACGATCAGAATGTGTGGTGTTTGCATGAGTATTCCCAGATTCTTATCAGTTAATTATCTTAAATTTAACACTCTTTGGCGTTTCAAACCGATTTCCTGACTGATCCTGAAAATTTATTACGTCATCCTGGGTATGAGAGTCAGGTCGGAATATCGCGAATTAGGCATCAGTACCGGCAAGTATCCCTGTGCCACTTATAGGTTCCCGACAAGTCTGGTCGAGCAGAGCCTGGAAAGGTCGTCCATTACGAAAGTGGCCGTATTTTATCAGTTAACAGGAGCATAACAACACTCTTTGCCGTCAGATAGCAACTTTTTAACTCTGATTTGATATAGGTCAAACCCTGGTACAGCTGCATCATACTTGGCCTGAACCGGGTTTTCGCCCCTACAAAATGTAATGGAATGTAACATGTGATTGACATGAATTTGTGGGAAAACTACAAGAAAATCTGCTTTATCGCGCCATTTGAGCCACCAGACTGGTCTGCTTTTGCCATCATCACAGCCTGGAATCCGGCCAGCCAGTGGGTCACACAACGACGCAATATACGGCGGGAACGGGCACTGTGGCGCCATCTGACCGTGGATTTGCAGGTACCCGTGGTGGGGCCGTTTTGGGGATCTGACCCGGACGAACGCTGGCAGGAGTCATCGCTGGCGGTGGCGCTATCCCTGCCACAAGCCCGTCAGCTGGCTGCCCGTTTTGGCCAGAACGCCATCTACTGGGTGGAGGATGGCCAGCTCTGGCTGGTGCCAGTATTGATGGATAAATCAGCAGTTTGTCTGGGCAATATTGAATCCTTCTGGATTGCCAGAAACCTTGCCTGATGAAAGAATGAACACCTTCATGCATCTGAAAGGAATCAAATCATGCTGGATCTCCTGCCCGACCTCTGCGATCAACATGGCGACTTGCTGCAAGTGGCCGACCCGGTGTTTCAGGATTTTGGTGGCAAGGCCCTCTTTTATGGTCGCGCCGTAACGCTCTCCTGTTATGAAGACAACAGTCTGGTGCGGGATCTGGTGACCCGCCCCGGTCACGGCAAGGTGATGGTGATCGATGGTGGCGGCTCGCTGCGCCGTGCGCTGCTCGGCGATCAACTGGCGGTCAAGGCGGTGGAGCAGGGGTGGGAGGGGATCCTGATCCACGGCGCGGCGCGGGATGTGGGCACCCTGGCCACGCTGGCGCTCGGGGTCAAGGCGCTGGCGGCCTGTCCGGTCAAGACCGAGAAGCGGGGATTGGGTGAGCTGGGGGCCGTGGTCAGCTTTGCTGGCCTGACCATCCATGAAGGAGATTATGTCTATGCGGATCGCAACGGCGTGGTGGTGAGCGCCACGCCGCTGTTGTGATCATCAGAAGTTGAAGCCGACGCCCAGACTCAGCGCCTGATCGGCGGTGATGGCGCTGACGCCGTAGTTGGCGGTGAGGGAGAGTCTGGGGGTCAGCAGCAGGCTGGAGTTGAGCTCCAGCAGGGTGCTGGCCTTGTTGAGATCGAGATGCTTGATCTGGCTGCCGATATTGAATGCCGGAGAGAGCTGGTAGCGTACCCCCGAACTCATATTGAAACCGGATGTGCGATTCTGATCCGCCACTGCCGGGCCCGCTTCCATAAAGAGGGTCACATCATCCACCACCGGATATTGATAGCCGCTATTGACCAGCCAGAGATCAAAACTGTCGCTGTGATTGCTATGGCCATTGAGCAGCACACCCGAGTAACTTTTGACATAGAGAGACGGGTTGGATTGCGGCTGAACCACTGCCCAGTCGGCGGCCTGTGTGGCCATGCTGGCGCAGGTTGCAAGCAGTGTGATGATGAGCGATTTGACCATTCGTTTCCCCTCCCTGGGTCCGGAACTGAGCCTAAGCATGGCACATGCCAGCTGGTAGTAAAGTGAAGGGAGATCACAATAAAATCCTTTGGCATGGGCGCCAGCCATGATAAACAGGCTGCCGTATTGATGGCTCTAATCATTAAGAGGTGAATCCATGAACAAGAAACTGACTCTGCTGGCCGCGCTGGCACTGGGAGGCTGCGCAATGGCAACAGGTTCCAGCATGGCTCAACTGCAAGCATCCAGCTGGCAGCTGCAAGGCGCCACCGGCGATACCTTCACCATGCAAGTGGTCGACGGCAAGGTGGCGGGCAAGGGCGGCTGCAACCGCTATTTTGGCGGTATCACCAAGCAGGGTGACGGTGTCTTGACGCTGGGCGCCATGGGCTCCACTCGCATGATGTGCATCGGCGACGCCATGAACAAAGAGACCGAGTTCCTGCAAAAGCTGGAGAAGGTGGCAACCTACTCCATCAACGGCAACCAGCTGACTCTGAGCGATGCCAACAAGGCGGCCCTGCTCACCTTCAACGCTGTGCCAGCTGCCAAATAAGGCACGCGTTCGTCTGATTGCCCCGGCAGCGCTGACTGTGCTGCCGGTCAAATACTCTGATACGCCCTCCCTCTGGAGGGCGTCTGTTTATCTGCGATGAACCCTGTGTGGTCGTCCGCTACTGTTGTTCACTCGTCGCCTCCCTTTCTGCCTGGTTTGATGCCAGCACCTCCTATCTTCGCTTCGGTACGCATCTTGATCATTTCAATAATTCTTGTATAGTTGAAGTGAAAAGGTCGCACCAAGGGGAGTGAAGATGAACAAAGAGATGGCCACCAAGGTCTTTGAATCGCTGGCATCCGGCATCCGGCTCGATGTATGGCGGCTGCTGGTGAAGGCCGGGCTGGAGGGGCGAGTCGCCGGTGAACTGGCCAGCGAGCTCGATATTGCCCCCAATACCCTTTCGTTTCACCTCAAGGCGATGCTCAACACCGGTCTGCTGTCGGTGGAGCAGGAGGGGCGCTTTCTGCGCTACCGCGCCAATATTCCCCTGATGCTGGATGTGATCGCCTACCTCACCGAGGAGTGCTGTGCCGGTCATCCCGAGGCGTGCGGCGTGATGCGTGCCGAGTTAGCCTGCTCCCCCCATGTTCTGCCTGCGCAGCCCTGCTGCGACAAGGAGTAATGCCATGTCCTCCATTCAGATTTTTGATCCCGCCCTCTGCTGCTCCAGCGGTGTCTGCGGTACCGAGGTTGATCAGGCACTGGTCACCTTCGCAGCCGACCTTGCCTTGGCCAAGGAGCAGGGGGTTGCCATCGAGCGTTTCAATCTGGCCCAGCAGCCGATGCAATTTGCCGAGACACCTGCCGTCAGCGCTTTTCTGACCCACGCCGGGGAGGAGGGGTTGCCACTGGTGCTGGTGGAAGGGCAGGTGGTGTTGACCGGCCGTTATCCGAGCCGCAGCGAGCTGGCCCGTTATGCCGGGCTGCCTGCGCCGCAAGCGGCCATCAAGGGGATCGTCAAGGGTGGCTGCTGCTCTGGCAGCGGTTGCTGCTAAGTCGCGACGTACCACTCGGGAGAGACTATGTACCATTTTCTGACCAATCCACCGTCGTTTCTCTTTTTCACCGGCAAGGGCGGGGTGGGCAAGACCTCGCTGGCCTGCGCCAGTGCGGTGGCCCTCTGTGATGCCGGCAAGCGGGTGCTGCTGGTGAGCACCGATCCTGCCTCCAACGTGGGGCAGGTGTTTGCCACCGAGATCGGTAATCGCGTTACCACCATCGCCGCAGTGCCCGGTTTGTCGGCGCTGGAGATAGATCCCCCCGCGGCAGCCAAAGCCTATCGGGAGCGGATTGTCGGGCCGGTGCGCGGCAAGTTGCCCGAGAGCGTGGTGCGCAGCATCGAGGAGCAGCTCTCCGGCGCCTGCACCACCGAGATCGCCGCCTTTGACGAATTCACCGCGCTGCTGACCGACCAAACACTGCTGGCCGAGTATGACCACATCGTCTTTGATACGGCGCCAACCGGCCACACCATCCGGCTGCTGCAACTGCCGGGTGCCTGGAGCGAATTTCTGGAGCAGGGCAAGGGGGATGCCTCCTGCCTAGGCCCGCTGGCGGGGTTGGAGAAACAGCGCAGCCAGTATGGCGAGGCGGTCGCCGCCCTGGCTGATGCTGCCCGCACCCGGTTGGTGCTGGTGGCGCGGGCCCAGCAATCCACTTTGAGAGAAGTGGCTCGCACCCACGAGGAGCTGGCCGCCATCGGCTTGCTGAACCAGCAACTGGTGATCAATGGCCTCTTCCCCGAAGGCGCCATTGCCGGAGATCCGCTGGCCATGGCGCTCTGGCAGCGTGAGCAACGGGCTCTCGCCCAGATGCCGCAGGGGATAAAGGAGCTGGCGCAGGATTATATCCCGCTGCTGGCCACCAATCTGGTGGGGGTCGACAGTTTGCGTATGTTGCTGCAATCAGAGGGGACAACCGCTCAATCCCCGACAGTACAGCCCACTGTCAAGCAAGCCCGGCCCGAGTTGAGTTCGCTGGTGGACGAGCTGGCCGCCGACGGTCACGGCCTCATCATGCTGATGGGCAAGGGCGGGGTGGGCAAAACCACGCTGGCGGCTGCCGTGGCGGTGGAGCTGGCCAGTCGTGGCCTGCCAGTGCACCTCACCACCTCGGATCCTGCCGCACACCTGAGCGAGACGCTGGCAGGTAGCTTGCCCCATCTTGAGGTGAGTCGCATCGACCCCCACGCCGAGACCGAGCGTTACCGCGCCCAGGTGCTGGCCACCAAGGGGGCTGCGCTGGACGAGCAGGGGCGGGCACTGCTGGAAGAGGACTTGCGCTCCCCCTGTACCGAGGAGATCGCCGTGTTTCAGGCCTTCTCGCGCATCATTCGCGAGGCGGGCAAGCGCTTCGTGGTGATGGATACCGCCCCCACCGGCCACACCCTGCTGCTGCTCGACGCCACCGGCGCCTATCACAGGGAGATCGCTCGCCAGATGGGAAACAAGGGGCTGCACTTCACCACCCCCATGATGCAGTTGCAGGACCCCAAGCAGACCAAGGTGTTGATTGTGACGCTGCCCGAGCCGACGCCAGTGCAGGAGGCGGCGAATCTGCAGGCCGATCTGCGCCGCGCCGGTATCGAGCCGTGGGGCTGGCTCATCAACCACAGCTTGCAGCAAGCTGCGGTCAGCTCACCGCTGCTGCAACTGCGGGCTGAACGCCAGCAGCCCCATATCGAGGCGGTCGAGCAGCAACATGCCAGCCGCTTCGCCGTGGTGCCGCTGCTCGCTGAGGAGCCGGTGGGGCCCGATGCCCTGCACCGCCTCTGCCAGCACCATTGAGTTGCCGCCCCGGTCTGCTGCCGGGGCGGCTTGAATATGCCGTTACTTGTTATAACCCTTTGTTTTGAACCAATAGAAGATGCGGGATTGCGCCGTATCGGGAGCTGTGATGTCTGCAACATGTGATGCCAAGGCCGTGCCTGCCATCGGCTTTTTTGAACGTTATCTGACCGCCTGGGTCGCCCTCTGTATTCTGGTGGGGATTGGCCTCGGGCAGGGTTTGCCGGATCTCTTCAAGGCGATCGGTGCCATGGAGGTGGCCAAGGTCAACCTGCCGGTGGGGCTGCTGATCTGGGTGATGATCATCCCCATGCTGCTCAAGATCGACTTTGGCGCCCTGCATCAGGTGAAGGGCCACATGAAGGGGATTGGGGTCACCCTCTTTATCAACTGGCTGGTCAAACCCTTCTCCATGGCCTTCCTCGGCTGGCTCTTTATCCGCGTGCTGTTTGCCGACTGGCTGCCGGCGGATCAACTCGACAGTTACGTAGCAGGCCTGATCCTGCTGGCGGCGGCCCCCTGCACCGCCATGGTGTTTGTCTGGAGTCGTCTCACCAACGGCGATCCCTACTTTACCCTGTCGCAGGTGGCGGTGAACGACCTCATCATGGTCTTTGCCTTCGCCCCGCTGGTGGCGCTGCTGCTTGGGGTCTCCAGCATCATAGTGCCGTGGGATACCCTGCTCACTTCTGTGGTGCTCTATATCGTCATCCCGGTCATCATCGCCCAGCTGCTGCGCAAGGCCTTGCTGAAAAAGGGAGAGGCCCATTTTGACGGCGTCATGACCCGCATCCAGCCCTGGTCGGTGGCGGCCCTGCTGCTCACTCTGGTGCTGCTGTTTGCCTTTCAGGGCAACGCCATCATTGAGCAGCCGCTGGTTATCGCCCTGTTGGCGGTGCCCATTCTGATCCAGGTGCTGTTCAACTCCGGGCTGGCTTACTGGCTCAACCGCAAGGTGGGGGAGAAGCACTCGGTCGCCTGTCCTTCCGCCCTGATCGGCGCCTCCAACTTCTTCGAGCTGGCGGTGGCCGCCGCCATCAGCCTGTTCGGCTTTCACTCCGGCGCGGCGCTCGCCACCGTGGTTGGCGTGCTGATCGAGGTGCCGGTCATGCTGCTGGTGGTGCGGGTGGTTAACGCCAGCAAACCTTGGTACGAAGCGGGGCTGGGCCGTTAACTGACAGCCGTTAACAGATGGCCGCGAACTGATGCTATCCATTTTCTATTCACTTGATTAATGAGAGACACGCAAATGAGTGCAATCACCATCTATCACAATCCGGAATGTGGTACCTCCCGCAACACCCTGGAGCTGATCCGCAACAGCGGCGTCGAGCCCACTGTCATCCACTATCTGGAGACGCCCCCCTCCCGTGACCAGCTGGTGGCGCTGATCGCCGCCATGGACATGCCGGTGCGTGATCTGTTGCGCAAGAACGTGCCGCCTTACGAGGCGCTCGGGCTGGCGGAAGATCGTTTCAGCGATGATGAACTGATCGATGCCATGCTGGCTCACCCCATCCTCATCAACCGCCCCATCGTCGTTACGCCGCTTGGCACCAAACTGTGCCGTCCGTCGGAAGTGGTGCTCGATATATTGCCCGATCAGCAAAAAGGGGCCTTCGCCAAGGAGGATGGCGAGCAGGTGGTGGATGCGAGCGGCAAGCGCCTCAAGTAATCATCTGAGTACTCAAGTACGGATTGAAACAGAGCCAGCTTCACGCTGGCCCTGTTTCGTTGTGTGAACAAGTTGAAAAAGTTACTCCGGCCAATCGTTTTACCGCTTTTTCTGTGACGATGATCACTGTACCATCGCCGCCCGACCTGCCACCCGGCCGCATCTCCCCCTGCGACGGCGCTGGCGTCACCCGATACATGCTGTCACCCGGAACGTGAATGACCCCAGGATGGGACCCGCCACTAACCTGTAGGTTTGTGGTCTGCGTGTCGCGTGGGTCGGCACCTCTTCCGCCGGATCGCCCGCGACGCCTGTCTGCAGACTTGCCATATGAAACTCCTCTCTTCATAGGTGCAAGATGACACTGTTATTGAGTCTGGTCGGTATGCTGGCCCTGATGTTTATCGCCTGGCTGGCGAGTGAAAACCGCCGAGCCATCCGCTGGCGAACCGTGCTGGGTGCGCTCGCCCTGCAAACAGGTTTTGCTGCGCTGGTGCTCTATTTCCCCCCCGGACAAATCATGCTCGGTGCCATGAGCAATGGCGTCTCCGCCCTGCTCGGCTTTGCCGACAGCGGCATCCGTTTCGTGTTTGGCGATCTCGCCAGCAACGGCTTTATCTTCGCCGTGCGGGTGCTGCCGCTGGTGATTTTTATCAGCGCGCTGATCGCCGTGCTCTACCACTTCGGCATCATGCAGTGGGTGATCCGGGTATTGGGCGGCGCCATTCATCGTCTGCTTGGCACCAGCCGCGCCGAATCTCTGGTGGCCACCGGCAATATCTTCCTGTCGCAAGGGGAGTCGCCGCTGCTGATCCGTCCCTTCCTCGCTGGGATGACTCGCTCCGAGCTCTTCGCGGTGATGACCTGCGGCATGGCCTCGGTGGCAGGCTCGGTGCTGGGCGGTTACGCCGGTCTTGGTGTGGATCTGAAGTACCTGATTGCCGCCTCCTTTATGGCGGCGCCGGGTGGCCTGCTGATGGCTAAACTGCTGGTGCCGGAGCAGCAGCAGGTAAGCGATCAGACCGAGATCACCCTCGACAAGAGCGACTACAGCAACGCCATCGACGCACTGGCGGGCGGCGCCATGGGCGGCATGAAGATCGCCGTAGCCATCGGTACTATCCTGCTGGCCTTTGTCAGCGTCATCACCATGATCAACGCCGGTCTCACCACGGTCGGCGAGTGGTTCGGCTGGGCCGATCTCTCCCTGCAGCAGCTGCTGGGCTATCTGTTTGCTCCGGTGGCCTGGCTGATTGGCGTGCCCGCCAGCGAGATGATGGCGGCAGGTTCCCTGATTGGTCAGAAGGTGATCATGAACGAGTTCGTTGCCTATCTGGATTTTGCCAATATCAAGGCAGATCTGAGCGCCCACACCCAGATCATCATCACCTTCGCGCTGTGTGGTTTTGCCAATCTGGGCTCCATTGCGGTGCAGCTTGGCTCCATCGGCACCATGGCGCCGGAGCGCCGTCACGATGTGGCCAATATGGGCTTCAAGGCGGTGCTGGCGGCGACCCTTGCCAACCTGATGAGCGCCACCCTGGCCGGGATCTTTGTCTCCCTCTGATGAGATAAAGCCAGGCTGCGCCAGTAAAAAAGCGCCCGCCCCATGTGGGGCGGGCGCTTTGCTTTATGGGCAGGGTGCTAGCGAGCGTTTGCTTCCCCCAGTCGTGGGTTGAGGGAGAGGATACGGGTCTTGCTGACCCGGTGGCGATAGATCTCCCGCAGATAGAGCAGCGCCTTTTTCACCGATTCGCGGCTGAGGCGAATATCGTTGATGGAGACGAACTTCTCCTTCTCGCGGATAAGCTCCCGATATTTCTTCTCATACATGGGCTTGATGGCGTACCAGTTGGTATCGAGGATCTTGGCCGGGTTCTCGAACTCGTTGAGCATGCTGTCGAGCAGCGCATCGTTCCACTCCTCATTGCAGATCATCTCGATCACCGCCTTGTCCAGATGCTCATCGAAGCGATAGTGATCCTTGGCAAAGCAGCGCTTGATAAAGGCCACGATCAGGGTCAGGAAGTCATCGCTCAGGCAGGGGCTCTTGACGATCAGGGTGGTGAGGGAGATGTTGGCCGACGCCCCGATGACCAGCGCATAGCGCTTGAGGGTGGTGTTGGGGAAGAGCCCGTTGAGGTGAGACTTGAGCCGGTTGAGATCCATATAGGAGAGCTTGTACTCCTTGGGCAGTGAGATGATCGACACCACCGATGAGCAGTTCTTGAAGAAGTGCAGCTCGTTGAGGTGGGCCGGGTCATGGCCACTTTTCACATAGTCGTCCAGATACTCCCGATAGTTGCCCGCCTCGATGGGCAGCAGACTGATCCCCTCGATGGCCTGGGTCATCTTGTTGAAGTGGGGCAGCTCGATGGAACGGGTGAAGAGATCGTCCACATTGAGCCCGTCCTCCTTGTCAAACAGGCCGCCGGGGGGCGAGATGGACTCGGCATACGCCACCGCCACCGGCCCCGCCAGACTCATAAAGAGGTCGTTGGCATCGAGCCGAATGGTCTCGCTGATGTCGATGCCCGCCCGGCGAAAGTAGTTCTCGTCGTAGTCGGTGGTGACGGCCTGAGCGGTAAGAATGTTGAAGATCTGCTGGGAGATGTACTGGTTGGCGTACTTCTCCATGGTGTTGACGTCAACGTGCTGGATCTCGCCATCGTCGCTCTCTTCGGCGTAGCGCATGATGTCGTTGGAGATCAGCATCATGGCATTCCAGGGCCTGATCCGCTTGAGCATGCTGGCATCGCACGCCTGCTCGTTGTCGAAGTGATAGGAGAAGTCCCACTCCTCGGCCAGATACTTGCACAGCAAACGCCCCGCGTTGATGTGCAGCGCTTCCGAGATCTCGATACCCCGATCACAGATATTGGGCAGGATACAGATGCCGCTAGTGAAGATGGGATCGAACATGAAGTGCTCCCCGAGGGAGAGGTGCTCCTCCTCTTCTGACGGGGGTGAAAAGGTCTTGCTCATGTAGGAGTACTGCTGGGCCAGCCCGAACTCGGAGGCCATGCCGGAGCCGGTGCCGCCCCCGGCACTGAAGATGTAGAAATAGAGGCGGGACTGGTTGGCCTTGATGCCACAGGAGTCGACCAGATAGGTATGAATGGCCTGCCACTCGGAGTTGGCGAAGTAGTGGGGACTCTTGTTGAGGATGATCTTGGCCAGATACTGGCCAAGGATGGGGGCGTTACCTGCGCCCCCCGCATGGATCTCCGACAAGTCCATCACCCGCATCTTGGCGTAGTCACGCAAGGAGCCACCTTCGCCGCTGCGATTGGAGTGGCGGATGCGGCCATCTATGTCCTTGTCCAGATCCCCCAGCATCACCATGGGCTCGATCAGAAAGACCGGCCGTGCCCCGTTGCTTGGCAGCCGCAGATTGCGCCGGATCCAGCTTACCGGACCAAACTCCTTCTCCCGCTTGCGTTGCTCTTCACTATTGAACTCATTGAGATAAAAGCTGCGGGCGTTGTAGACCAGCGAGGCCACATCCTGCGCGATGTTGGAGCCGCAGCGCCCCAGCCCCACCAGACAGACGGAGGGAAAGTTGTGGGGCACGGTGGCGCCCGTTTCGCTCTCTCCGATGGCGGCCGGAAACACCGCATGGCGCAGCTGTTCCAGATTGGCAAGAATGCGGGCCAGATCCCCTTCGGTGTAGTAGAGGTAACGGTTGCCTGCGTCCTGCTCATCATCCGTGTTGATAGGTAGCAGATCGATATGCTCGGTCATGAAAAAAGATCCCTCTTGGCGGCGAATGTATATAAATCAGTCGCTTTTGGACTGCCCGGTAACTCTAGATGATAAAAAGCGGGGGCGCGGTGAGCGGAGGGCGAGAGTTGTGACTGTGTGATCATGGGCACAGCAACAAGTCGAAAATCTGCCGGTACCCCTCAACGGACGGATGGGGCAACGGCGCCCCATTCCCCTGAAAAGGGGGACGACCAGACTCAACAACGTGTTGGCCGCGTGCCGGATCATCCCGCTCTGAGCGGCCTGTTTCCCTTGCGCTGGCGTGGTGGAACAAACACAAAAAAGAATTTTTAGATTGGTTTTGGCATTTCCAATCGATTATTTGATTGGGCAGTAACGGCATTAGCGGTGTCAGATTAGGGGAGCAGGTTGGCCAACGCGCCGTCAGCCAGTCTTTACGCGGTCACACAAGGAGACACTCTGATGGAAACACTTGACCAGAAAATCGACACCATGCGAGAAGCATTTATGCAGCAGGAGCGCAAACAGGCCCACGACAAGTGGCAAGCCAGGGTCGAGGAGCTGCTACAGATACGGGGTGAGGAGAGACAACCGGAGGAGCAGGAAGAGTAGCGCTCGCTCCCGGGCGAAAGTTGAGGTAGCGAACCCTTTGTATCGGCTACCCGTTATCTACCACCGATAAAAAACCACCGACCTTTTGCAGGTCGGTGGTTTTTTTTATGGATTGCTGCCGATTGGCTGGCCTGACTTCCGGGCCGGGCTATGGGACCAAGTCCAGGGGCGTAGGGATGCGACTATTTCGAATGGGTGACGGGCTCTTCGGAGAGCAACTCGTTGACGAGTCCAACGGCTAAATGAATATTCGACCCCATCTTGTCGCCGCCCACCGCGTTCGCTTTCCATGATTCAGGGGCTTCGGGATGTGGCCCGGAGAGGGCCACCTTGCCTTTGCCGTATGAGCTGATCAGCGCGGCAATCTGATGGTTTTGAAAATGGGCGATGACCTTGACCTGCTCTGGGCTTGGCACCGGGGTAAATTGCGGGCCGGCCTGGTAATACATCTGGCGCTCTTCACCAAGCCAGCTGATCGGGAAGATCCTGGCGCTAAAGTCGCCGTCATAATCATCGGATGTCGCAGGAACAAGGGCCAGCGCCGGCACAAAGCCTTCTTCTTCAGACCAGCCGGTGGATGCCACAAAGGCACCCCCACAGATCCCGAGGTAGCGGCCACCGTTTTGCAGATAGGTTTTTATCGCCGAACGAGCGTCCGCGGTGAAGGCGTTGAGGAGCGGCTCAACATCGTCCTCAGTACCGCCAACGATAAACACCCTGGCATTATCGAGCTCTGCAGGCAGCTCCCCGATATTGGAGAGATACCTGACCGGCAAGCCCACCTGCCTGACCACAT
This sequence comes from Aeromonas sp. ANP5, assembly GCF_963870295.1. Lineage (NCBI taxonomy): Bacteria > Pseudomonadati > Pseudomonadota > Gammaproteobacteria > Aeromonadales > Aeromonadaceae > Aeromonas > Aeromonas sp. ANP5. Next base: position 12,803 of record NZ_CAWMRY010000062.1, read on the forward strand.
CCGCAATCGCTCTGGTGCTATCCCCATCAGAAACTGGCCCGTTATAGATTAGCGCGTACGGCTCTTGTTTCGGCTGCGCAGAGGCGGCCTCTGCCATGCATCCTGTCATTAACCAAAGGCTGATAACGCTCGCAATCAGCCTGATGCTTTTAGAAAAATTCATCGCTGCCACTATCCCTGTGGTGTGAATCGAAGAGACTACTTATCACGATCCCGCTCTGCATGTCAGCCGCTGTTAAATGAACATTTCAAGTTAACGCGCCAAAGCGGATTGGGCCTGCGTTTAGCAAACAGCGAGCCAATACAGTGGGCGCACTTCACCTTCACCTTCACTTCACCGAGCGGGGGTAGGGTAGGATCATGTTTTCAGTTGGAGCTTTATTCTATGCCCACCATAGTCACTCACGCCGCCGTCCCTCTCTGTCTTGGACTGGGGCTTGGCAGCCGGATTATCCCGCCCCGCCTGCTGCTGGCCGGTGTCGCCATCGCCATGCTGCCCGATGCCGATGTGCTCGCCTTTAAACTGGGGGTCGCCTACGGCCATGTCTTTGGCCACCGCGGCTTTACCCACTCACTGCTGTTCGCCTTTGCACTACCCACACTGGCCATGCTGTTTCACCGCCAATTTCGGGCGAGCACTGCCACCGTCTGGTCGTTTCTGCTGGTCTCTCTGCTTTCCCACAGCCTGCTCGATTCGCTGACTACCGGCGGCAAGGGGGTTGGCTGGCTCTGGCCGTGGCGTGACGAGCGCTTCTTCGCCCCCTGGCAGGTGATCAGGGTTGCCCCC
>NZ_CAWMRY010000063.1:0-11485 GCF_963870295.1 Aeromonas sp. ANP5
ACAGCGCGGGAGAGAGGTGCTGCTCCCTTTGCATATCAGCCTTAGAGGCTGGCGCAGATCTGCCACAGATCGTACTGGATAGCGGCTGCGGTCACTTCCCGACCCGCCCCCGGTCCCTGGATCACCAGCGGGTTGGTGCGGTAGCTGTCGCTCTCGATGGCGAAGATGTTGTCGCACGGCAAGAGGTTCGCAAACGGGTGATGGGGCTCCAGCGCCTCCAGTCCGACCCGCGCCTTGCCGTCATGCTCGAAGCGGGCCACGTAGCGCAGCACCTTGCCGAGGCGCTTGGCCCCTTCGAAGGCGGTCTGGATAGGGCCATCCAGCTCTTTCAGTCTGTCCATGAACTGATCGGCGGTCACCTTGCGCAGCGGGACGGGCACCAGATTCTCCAGCTCGATATCGGCGGAGTCGAGCTCGAAGCCCGCCTCCCGCGCCAGAATGAGCAGCTTGCGCCGCACATCCTGACCGGAGAGATCCTCGCGGGGATCCGGTTCGGTCAGGCCGTGCTGCCACGCCTTGTCCACCAACTCGGAGAAGGGGCGAGTGCCGTCATACTGCTGGAACAGCCAGGAGAGGGTGCCGGAGAAGATGCCGGAGACCCCCTGAATGCGGTCGCCGCTCTGGCGCAGCATCTGGATGCTGGACTGGATTGGCAACCCGGCACCCACGGTGGCGTTGTAGCGCCACTGTACCTGATGGTCACGGCAGGTCTGTTTGATGCGCTGGTAGAACTCGCTGTCGGCGGCGCCGGCAAACTTGTTGGCGGCGATGATGTGAATGCCGAGCTGGGCAAAATCCGGATAGTAGCGGCTCACCGTTTCGCTGGCGGTCATGTCCAGCGCAATCAGCGCGTCGAAGCCGTGCTGCTCAAGCTGGGAGAGCAACTCCGGCCAGATCAGCGGTTTGGGATTGAAGTTGTCCTGTACCTTGAGGGGGTTGAGTCCCTCTTCATCGAGGAGACCCCCTTCCGAGCTGAACACCCCGTAGAGGGTGAGCGCCAGATTGAGTTCATGTTCCAGCCGTGCCTTTTCACGAGCGTAGAGGCTCAGCCAGTGGCCGCCGATATTGCCCTTGCCGAACACCACCAGTCCAACCCGGGTCGGGCGGCTGAAGAGGGCGCTGTGCAGGGCGATGAGCAGCGGCTCCAGCACTACCTGACGCAGCACGGCCACCAGACTCAGGCCATCTCGGGCCACCTGTACGAACTCCAGTGGTTGATCTGCCAGCAGCTGATAGAAGCGGTGACACTGCTCCGCGTTGTCGGTGACACCGGCGCCGACCAGCGCCACCAGACTGAACCCCTCTTTCTGAATGAGGCCGCTGAAACTCCCTTGCAGCTGGAAGTCGCGCAGCAGCTCGAAGGCGCCTTGTGCTACCTCAAGGGTGTAGGCGAGACGCAGGATCCGGCGATCCGGCTGGCGCTGCAGGGTGAGCGGGTTGAGGCGGTGACGGGCCAGATGGGCCTCGATGGTGGCCACCGTCTGCTCATAGTTGGTCTGCGGCAGCACCTTCAGCTCGATGAGGGCGATCTGATCCACCGAGGAGACGATGCGGGCGCCGCCGGAGCGGGGGGCGCGGCGCAGGATATGGGTGCAGCCCTCGTCCGGGTTGTAGCTGCAGCGCAAAGTGAGGCGCTGGCGGCTGTCGGCCACAGGTTGCAGGGTGCGCGAATGCAATACCGAAGAACCAAGGCGGGCCAGCTCGTTGGCTTCGGCGAGGCTCAGGCGCTCCAGCAGACGCGCCTCCTTCACCCGACGGGGGTCGGCGCTGTAGACCCCGGCCACGTCGCTCCAGATGGTGGTGGATTCGCCGTCCGCCAGCAGCGCCAACAGGCTGGCGCTGTAGTCGGATCCATTGCGACCGAGTAGCAGGGAGCGCCCCTCCATGTCGGCGGCGATAAAGCCGGTTACCACGATGCGACCGGCATGCTCCGCCAGTCGCGCCTTGAGCTGTTCGCTGGAGAGGGCGGTATCCACCTTGACCAGAGCGCCATCCTCGGCGCGCAGGAAACTGCGGGCATCGAGCCAGATAGCCTTGTCGCCGCGGCTGGTGAGCAGGGCTGCCAGCAGGCGCGCCGACCACACTTCGCCAAAGGCGAGCAGTCCGTTGCGGGCGAAGCGGTCAAACTGTCCCTCCAGCGTTTTGGCGATCAGCTGCATGTCGTCGGCCAGTTGCTTGCTCAGGTCGAGCTGCAGTTCGCCCTCCAGCAAGCCGTCGATCAGGCTCTGCTGATAGGCCTGAAGGGCCGAGATGGCTTCACCGGCGGCTTCGTCCCCCGCTTCGGCCAGCTCCACCAGCTGGATCAGCCGGTTGGTGGTCTTGCCGGCGGCGGAGACCACGATCAGTTCATCCCCGCCCACCTGTTGTTCAACGATACTGGCGACCCGGCGATAACAGACCGGATCCGCCAGACTGCTGCCACCAAATTTGTGGACGTGACGCCGCTTCAATCCTGCTTCTGCTGCCACCGCGATCTCTCCTTGTTGCTGCTGTTCCATTACTTCGCTACCTGTTCTGCCTGCTGCGCCTGTTCAAAAGCCTGAGCCAGATCGGCCACCAGGTCTTCACCGTGTTCAATACCGACCGACAACCGCAGCAGTTGGGCGCTGATGCCTGCTGCCTGCTGCGCGACCGGGGTCATGGCCCGGTGGGTCATGCTGGCCGGATGGGCCACCAGACTCTCCACCCCGCCGAGGGACTCGGCCACCGAGAAGAGGGTGAGGGCCGCGAGGAAGGCGCGAATGCCCGCCTCGCTGCAATCGAGTTCAAAACTTAGCATGGCGCCGAAGCCGGACTGTTGACGGCGCGCAATATCGTGGCCCGGATGGCTAGGCAGGCTGGGGTGATAGATGCGTTTCACCAGCGGCTGCTGTTGCAGGAAGGCGAGGATGCGGTCGGTGTTCTCCTGATGGGTGCGCAATCTGGGGGCCAGAGTGCGCAGGCCGCGCAGGGTGAGGTAGGAGTCGAACGCCCCGGAGGTGAGCCCCAGACAGTTGGCCCACCACACCAGCGACTCGGCCAGTGCTGCCTCCTTGGCAATCGCCACTCCGCCCACCACGTCGGAGTGGCCGTTGATGTACTTGGTGGTGGAGTGCACCACCACATCGGCACCGAGGGCCAGTGGCTGTTGCAGCAGGGGGGAGAGGAAGGTGTTGTCCACCACCACCTGTGCACCCACCTCATGAGCTGCACTGGCAATAGCGCTGATATCCACCACCCGCAGCAGCGGGTTGGAGGGGGTCTCCACCCATACCAGCGCAGGCTTTTGCGCCAGCGCGGCGGCCAGAGCGGCCTCGTCACCCTGATCGACAAACTGCACCCGGTAGTGGCCCTTGGCCGCCAGATACTCGAACAGGCGCCAGGTGCCGCTGTAGCAGTCGTGGGGGGCGAGCAGCAGATCCCCCGCCTTGAGCAGGGCTGTGGTGACCAAATGAATGGCGCCCATGCCGGTGCCGGTAACCACGGCGCCAGCGCCCCCTTCCAACGCCGCCAGCGCGTCCGCCAGATTGGTGCGGGTCGGATTGCCGGAGCGGGCATAATCGTATTGACGGGGCTCGCCAAAGTCGGCAAAGGTGTAGTTGCTGGAGAGGTAGATGGGGGGCACCACGGCACCGTGTTGCTGGTCTGTCTCAATCCCGGTGCGAACCGCCAGGGTGGCCTTGTGGGTCATATCACTCTCCTTGATGTCTCTTTACACGCAGGCATCTTGCTGCCACGCGCCATCCCGCCATTGCGGGCTCATGGTCAACCACACTACGCCAGCTTAAAAAAGCCGTCAACACTTCCAGACGTCTAAATGGCTTTGCTGTTGGATTGCCATTAATTTCCTTAAGGGTTAAAATCCGCGCTCACGGCTAAATGAGAACAGGTGAGTCATGGGAACAGAGTGGAACGGCGACTACGTCAGCCCCTACGCGGAACACGGTAAGAAGAGCGAACAGGTCAAGAAGATTACCGTCTCGATCCCGCTCAAGGTGTTGAAAGTGTTGACCGATGAGCGCACCCGCCGTCAGGTGAACAACCTGCGTCATGCGACCAACAGCGAGCTGCTCTGTGAAGCCTTCCTGCACGCTTTCACCGGCCAGCCGCTCCCTTGCGACGAAGATTTGCGCAAGGATCAACCGGACAGTGTCCCGGCTGAAGCGCGCGCCATCATGGAAGCGCTGGGCAAAGAGATCGAAGATTTCGACAAGGAATAATCCCCAATGACGCGGCCCTGGCCGCGTCATTGCTATCTGCCATGTCCCGCTTCAGCCTGCGCCACTATCACCACCACGTCTGCAGTCATAGCCACGACTTTGCCCAACTGGTGATCCCCCTCGACGGCCCCCTCGAGATCGAGGTGCAGGGCCGGGGGCGCAGGCTTGCCCCCGGTTCTGCCTGCGTCATCGCCCCCGGTGAGCGACACGACTATGCCGCCGATCCCGCGCTTTCGTTTCTGGTGCAGGAGAGCGACTGGCTACCCGGCGATCTGGCGGCTTGCCCCTTTATCGAGCTGGATGAGCCCCAACGCCACTACCTCGCGTTTCTGCACCGCATGGTGGCCGAAGGGCGGCAGGTGGCGGGCATGGCGCAGGTGTGGCTCTCCCTGCTGGCGGAAGGGCAGGGGATGAAGAGCGCAGCCATTCCACGCCTTGCCGCCCGCATCCTCAAGGTGCAACGCCATATCGATGCCAACCTCGCCGCCCCGCTGACCAATCAGCAACTCGCCGCCATCGCCTGCCTTGGCCAGAGCCAGTTCAAGCTCGCCTTTCGCCAGCAGTTGGGGGTAAGCGTCTCCCACTACATTCGCAGTCGGCGCATGGCTCTGGCGCGCACCCTGCTTGCCGGTACGCAACTGCCCGTTGGCGAGATTGCCTGCCGCTGCGGCTACCAGAATCAGGGGGCCTTCGGCGAGCGCTTCCTGGCCGAGACCGGGCTCACGCCCTCCCTCTGGCGCCAGCAAAACGGCCACCTGCCGCAACGAAACGGCTGATCGCCGAAGACGGGATGCTCTCTTTGGGCCATGCTGCGGGTCATGCAAGGTGCACGATAAACAGGAGCCGAAATGGAGACGATTAGCTGGCAGGATTTCGAGATGGTGGAGCTGAGGGTGGGCACCCTGGTGCGGGTCGAGCCGTTCCCCGAGGCGCGCAAACCGGCCTACAAGGTGTGGGCGGATTTTGGCCCCGAGCTGGGGATACGCAAGAGCAGTGCCCAGATCACCGCCCTCTACCAGCCAGAGCAGCTGGTGGGCCGCCAGATCATCGCTGTAGTCAACTTCCCGACCAAACAGATAGGGCCGTTTCAGTCTGAATTTCTGCTGACCGGTTTCTACCGGCCGGATGGCGCCGTAGTGATGGCTATTCCCGAGCGGGCGGTGGAGAACGGCGCCAGGCTGGGCTGAGCGCACACCCGAACAGAGACAAGAGAGGCGACCCCGGGGTCGCCTCTCTTTTTGTTATCTGCTGCGAGTCGTTACTTCAACAGGCTGAAGATCAGCGCCGATACCGCCAGCGAACCGGTCAGCAGGATAAAGCCGTTGGTCCAGCCGTGACGGAAGCGGGCCAGCGCCTCCACCTTGTAGATGGCAATCACCGGCATGATGAACAGGATCATGGCGATGACCGGGCCGGAGAGGGTTTCCATCAGCCCCAGAATGCCCGGGTTGATGACGGCGGCCCCCCAGATAGAGAAGAACATCAGGGCGATACCGACCTTGTCCGCCTTGGCCAGCGGCAGGCCGGTGGGCTTGGCGATCAGGCTTTTCAGGCTCTCGCGGGCACCGAGGAAGTGGCCAAGGAAGGAGGAGCTGATGGCGATAAAGGCGATGAGGGGCCCCAGAGTCACGATCACCGGGTTGTCTGTGATATTGGCGAGATAGGAGAGCACAGAGACGTTCTGGGCCTTGGCTTCAGCCAGCTGGGCTGGCGAGAGGCTCAGCACACAGGAGAAGACGAAGAACAGCACGAAGCCTACCAGCATCACAGTTGTGTTGCGCAGGATCAGGCCGCTCTTGGCTTCTGCCTGCTCGCCATATTCACGACGCTGCACGTTGGCAAAGCCGGAGATGGCGGCGGCGTGGCTGAAGGCGAACACGGTGACCGGCAGCGCCAGCCAGACAGTGTTGAGGAAGCTGACCCCTTCAAACGCCGCCACTTCCGGCCATTGCCACTGAGGGATCAGGTAGCAGGAGAGGGCCGCCAGAATGGCCGCCAGCGGATAGACCATAAAGGCGAAGGCGCGCAGCATCGCTTTCTCACCCGCCAGCATCACGGCGATCATGGCGAATACCAGCACGCCGGAGAGCATCACCCGATCCGGGGTCGCCATGCCGAGCTGGTTGACCATAAAGCTCTCCACCGTGTTGGTCAGTCCGACCCCGTAGATGAGCAGGATCGGGAAGATGGAGAGGAAGTAGAGCGCAGAGATGAGGCGACCGGCCATCTTGCCGAAGTGCTCCTCCGCCACTTCGGTGAAGTCGGCGTGGGGGCGTGAAGAAGAGAGCACGAAGCGCGCCAGCCCGCGGTGGGCGAGGAAGGTCATGGGGCCTGCCAGTACTGCGACGATGACGAGGGGCCAGATGCCGCCCAGACCCAGATTGATGGGCAGGAACAGGATACCGGCGCCAACGGCGGTGCCAAACAGGCTGATAACCCAGTGGGTGTCGTGACGGCGCCAGCGGGTGGTGCTGGCAGTGGTGGAGCAGGAACCGGATAGCTCCTTGGTAGCCTCTACAGATAAACTCATTACTAATTCACTTTTTGTTAGTGTTTTAATCTGAGTTCATTGTGGTTTATCGGGATTTAATTCTCAAAAGGCGAGACTGAAACATATCACTGCCATTGCGGGGTTTAGCCAGCGAGATTGGGAATGGAATCTGGATCACAGAATGCAACAAAACTGACAATGGTGATTTTTGTGAAATATAAAACCAAAATTTGATCTGCACTCATTTTTTTATTTTGGCTAATCAGGTGTTTTCAGAATTACGTGAAAAATCGCACCATTTCTCGCCGACCGATTGTGATGTTTCACTATCATTTTGCCGCTTTGCCAGCGTATCACGCTGTTCAAGAGCGCCTTGACCAGCGGATCACTCCGGTCATCACCCGGGGTAACTTCTCTGAAAAAGCAGGCGGCTATCGGGCCGCCTGCTTGTCTGGTGTGATGATATCGCTATCCGTCTAGTGGGCCAGAATGTTGCCCCAGGCGAGATCCGGATCCCCCATCACGATAAAGTCAGGGTTTTCCAGCGACTCGGTTTCGTTGTAACTGAGTGGCTGCAACGCCAGGCTGAGGATGCGGCCACCGGCCGCCTCGACGATGCACTGGGCGGCGGCGGTGTCCCACTCGCCGGTGGGGCCGAGCCGCACGTAGCAATCGGCCGCCCCTTCCGCCACCAGACAGGATTTGAGGGAGCTGGAGCCGAGCGGGATCAGCTCGTAGTTGATGGCCGGGTTGAGGCGGCGAGTGAGCTTCTCCAGCTTCTGGCGGCGGCTGATGGCCACCACCAGCGAGTCAGGCTGGTCATGCTCGTGGTGCATGGCGCTGATGGGCAACACCTCGCCGTTCACCTCCTTGAAGGCGCCGTAGCCACGCACCGCCCAGTAGAGCACGTTGGACTCGGGGGCGTAGATGACCCCGAGCACCGGCACATTGTCCCGCACCAGGGCGATCAGGGTGGCGAAGTCGCCGCTGCCCGCGATAAATTCGCCAGTGCCGTCGAGGGGATCCACCAGCCAGTACTGTCGCCAGTTGGCGCGCTGGCTGAAGGGGATATCGGCCGCCTCTTCGGTCAGCACCGGCACATGGGGGGTGAGCGCCGAGAGCGCCTGTTTCAGGTAGGCATCGGCAGCAAGATCGGCACTGGTGACCGGGGTCGCATCCTCCTTCAGCTGACGCTCGAACTGACCGCCGTGATAGATGTCGTGAAGGATCCTTCCGGCTTCGCGGGCAATCTCCTTGACCCCCGGCACCCAGGCCAACAACTCCTGCATCTCGTTATCCTCTGTCTGTTAACTGCCCGTCTGCGGGCTACTCTGCCTGCTCCGCCAGCCACTTTTGGGTCAAGAGCAGGGCACTGATGCTGCGCGACTCGGTGAAGTCGGGCCGCGCCAGCAATTCGTCGATCCGGTTGAGTGGCCAGGGGATCACCTCCAGCGGTTCGGGCTCGTCGCCGATCCGCTGCTCGGGGAAGAGATCCCGGGCCAGTAAAATGTCCATCCGGCTGGAGAAGTACCCCGGCGCCAGCGACACCTGCTTGAGCAGGGTCAGGCTGTTGGCGCCAAAGCCCGCCTCCTCCATCAGCTCCCGGTTGCCCGCCTCGAAGGCATCTTCACCCGGGTCGATCAGCCCCTTGGGAAAACCCAGCTCGTAGGAGTGGGTGCCCGCGGCATATTCGCGCACCAGCAGCAGGGTGTGGGCATCGAACAGCGGCACCACCATGACGGCGCCCCGGTTGCCACCGCGCATCCGCTCGTAGACCCGCTCTTCGCCATTGGAGAATTTGAGGTGTAGCGATTCCACCTTGAACAGTCGGCTCTCGGCGACGATATCGGCCTTGAGGATCTCCGGCTTGCTCTTGGGGTGATCCAGTTGGTCGGCTGAGATGTGCTCGGGTTTGCTCTTGTGGGGGTCGCTCATCGGACGCTGGCTGCTCGTTAAAAAATCGTGCTTCAAGAGTAAACGACTCTCACACCGAACACCACGGGCCAGGGATGGCAAAGGGGGAGGAAAAATCCGTTATACTGCCGCCCCGTTTTCCGAGATCCGCGATCAAGAGGCCCGATGCCACACTCCCGCTCCACCACCTTGCCCTGGCACCAGATTGATACCGTCTTGCTCGATATGGATGGCACCCTGATCGATCTGCATTTTGACAACCACCTCTGGCAGCAACTGGTGCCGGAGCGTTACGCCGAGCGGCTCGGTCTGTCGCTGGATGAAGCCAAAGCGCAGATTGACGTCCACTATCACGCCGTCAACGGCACCCTCAACTGGTACTGCGTGGATTACTGGAGCGAGACCCTGGGGCTCGACATTCGTGCCCTCAAGCAGGAGCTGCTGGCGAAGATCCAGTGGCGTCCCCATGCCATCCCTTTTCTGGCCGAGTTGCGTGCCGCGGGCAAGCTGCTGGTGCTTTTCACCAACGCCCACCCTGCCAGCCTGTCGGTGAAGGATGCGCAGCTTGGCCTTGCCGAGCATCTGGATCTGATGGTGAGTACCCACGAGCTGGGCTGGTCGAAGGAGAGCCAGCACTGCTGGCAGGCGCTGGCCGAGCGGCTGGCGTTCGATCCTGCCCGCACCCTGTTTGTGGATGACAGCGAGCGGATCCTGCGGGCCGCCGCCGACTATGGTATCGGTTATCAGCTGGCGATCCAGAATCCGGATAGCTGCAAGCCGGAGCAGAGCATCACCGCTTTTCCGGCGATCCGCGACTATGCCGAGTTGCTGCCGCTGGCAATCTGAGTCTGCTGAAACGACAGAGGGCTGCATCATGCAGCCCTCTATCTTTGATTTGAATTATGGTTATCTGACGCCTGATGCCGAAAAATCACAGCTCCCGAAACGGGCGCCGTTTCTCCTCTTCGATGACGATCGCCTCCAGATTGGCGATCCGCTCCTGCAACTCTCTGATGATCATATCTTGCCTGCCGAGGCGGTCGGTGATGCGGGCATCCCCCATCTGATAGCGGGCCCGCTTGCCGAGATATCCGAACAATACGCTGATAAATACGATCAGGACTATGCCTGTCCACATGGTCATGTCACGACTCCTTGTCGTCTATAAACTGCAAAAACGCTGATGGATCCGTTCTGTTTTCTCATAGCCGCCAATTGGCCGCAATGGGGCCCGTTTCGCCTTTGTGATGCAGTTGGCTATTGCTGCCAGAGCGGCCGCCCGACCCAGAGCGCCCACAGGGTGAGGTTTAGCAGCACGATAAACCAGAAGACCAGCCGGTAGCTGCGCTTCTGGGTCTTGTGGCGCAGCCACTGGCGGGCAACCAGCGCCCCCGGCCAGCCGCCGCACAGCTCCAGCAGATGGAGCCTCGATTCGGGAATGCGCCACTCACCCCGTACCGCCTGCCGCTTGTCCCAGGCGTAGGCGGCTACCGTGAGCAGGCTCATGGAGAGCAACACGGCCAGCGGCCACCACTGCTGCTCGTCGAGGCCGAGCCAGAGGGCGGCGCCCAGTGGCAGCAGCGCCAGCGCCATCACTGGGCCAGCTCCCAGCAGCGCTCCTCGTCCTGCTTGAGGGTGCGGATCACCCTGGCCGGATTGCCCACCGCCACCGAGTCGGCCGGGATGTCGCGGGTGACCACGGCGCCGGCGCCAATGATGGAGCGCGGCCCTATGGTGACGCCGGGGCAGATGATGGCGCCACCGCCGATCCAGCAGTCATCGCCGATCCGTACCGGCTTGTTGTAGGCAGTCCAGTTGCGTCGTTCCAGATAGTTCATGGTGTGGGTGGCGGTGTAGATCTGCACGTTGGGGGCCAGCAGCACATGGCTGCCGATATGCACTTCACCCAGATCGAGAATGGTGACGTTGAAGTTGAAGAAGGTCTTCTCGCCGATGTGGATGTTGCGGCCAAACTCGCAGGTGAAGGGCGTGCTGATCCAGCAGGAGTCGGGGCAGTGGCCGAACAGCTCGCGGCAGATCTGCTGGCGCAGAGGGCCATCGCCCGCCGGTGAACCATTGAGCCGGGCCAGCAGCGCCTGACCGCGGATCCGGTCGTTCGCTATCTCCTCGCTCTGGCCATCCAGCGCCCCGCCTGCCAGTACCTTGTCCCAGTCGCTCGCCATTGCTACCTCCTCATGCTGCAAGAGGGGGCAGTATACGTGACAAGCGCGAGAGGCGTCAGTCTGTCACTTCTGGCAGGTGATCCCCGTCATCCTGCTGGCCAGACGAGGGGGAGGATCAGCAGGGCCGAGACGAAGTAGGGGAGCAGCACCCGCAGCCCTAGGCTGCGACCACCGATGCCGAGGGCCAGCAACCCCTTCACCAGCGAGTTGACCAGCCCGGCGAGCAGGATGCCGCGGGCCGCCACCTCCAGCGCCAGCTCCTTGTGGGAGAGTTGGGAGAGCGACAAGGTGATGGCATCCACGTCGGTGATCCCCGACACCAGCGACAGCAGATAGACCCCTGAGTTGCCTACCTTGTCTTGCAGCAGAGTTGCCATAAAGCCGATCAGCGCCAGCAGCAGGCCGAATTTGATGGCGGTGGCCAGATCGAGCGGGTTGCTGGTTTCCGGCTGCACCGGGCCGTCTGTCAGCTCCTCGCGCTGGCGCCAGAACCAGAAGGCAAAGCCGTACACCGTGGTCGCCAGCAACACAAGCGGGGCGGCGAGGCGCATCGCCAGTTCGCTGTGAATGAGCAGCACCAGCACCAGCAGCCGCAGCCACATGGTGGCCCCTGCCAGCAGGATGCCGGTAGCCAGCAGTCGCTCCAGCCCCCCTTGTTCCTTGTTGAGGCGGGCGAACTGCAGGGTAAGGGCGGTGGA
>NZ_CAWMRY010000064.1:0-11140 GCF_963870295.1 Aeromonas sp. ANP5
CGTCAACTGACGCGCTTTTTGTTGCTCTTGTCTTGGCACAGCTGGCTTATTCGGCCGTCTCGCTGCTGGCAAACTCCGGCACCTTGGCCATGGCATCCAGCACCACCTGAATATCCGCCCCCGGCTTGCAGGCGTTCTCACTCAGGTGACGGCGCCAGGCGCGAGCCCCCTGCATGTTCTGGAACAGCCCCAGCATATGGCGGGTCATGTGGGAGAGGTAGTTGCCCTTGGCCAGCTCCTGCTCGATATAGGGCAGCATCATCCGTACCACCTCATGGCGGCTCGGCACGGCGTTGTTCTGGCCGAACACCAGATTATCCACCTGCGCCAGAATGTAGGGATTCTGATAGGCTTCGCGCCCCATCATGACGCCATCGACGTGTTGCAGGTGCTCAAGGGTCTGCTCCATGGAGGTGACACCGCCGTTGAGAGCGATGGTCAGCTCCGGGTAATCCTGCTTGACCCGATAGACGCGAGGGTAATCGAGGGGCGGGATCTCGCGGTTCTCCTTGGGGCTCAGGCCGCTCAGCCAAGCCTTGCGGGCATGGACGATGAAGGTATCGCAACCGGCATCGCGCACCTGTTCGATGAAGGCCTGCAGAAATTCGTAGGAGTCCTGATCGTCGATACCGATACGGGTCTTCACCGTCACCGGAATATTGACCACATCGCGCATCGCCTTGACGCAGTCTGCCACCAGCGCCGGTTCCCCCATCAGGCAGGCACCAAAGCGGCCATTCTGCACCCGATCGGAGGGGCAGCCGACGTTGATGTTCACCTCGTCATAGCCGCGCTCCTCGGCCAGCTTGGCACAGCGCGCCAGATCGGCCGGATTGCTGCCACCCAGCTGCAGGGAGATGGGGTGCTCCTGCTCGCTGTAACCCAGATAATCCCCCTTACCGTGGATGATGGCGCCGGTGGTCACCATTTCGGTATAGAGTAAGGTCTGGCGGCTCATCAGCCGATGAAAGTAACGGCAATGCCGATCAGTCCAGTCCAGCATGGGGGCGATGGAAAAACGCTGCGCCTGCATAAAAATCATCCGGGTTGGCTAAAGAAAGGGGCGGATTTTATCACAACGTGAAGCAGCCCCAGAAAATGAATTTTGTCGCCGCGCCATGCGAGGCCCTGTGATAGTATCCGGCTAATAGAAAGGGTATCTGCGCGATCATGAATCAAGACCAACTTTTACAACGAGCCGAGCGACTCTGTATACAGCGAGGGATCCGCTTCACCCCGACCCGGCGTCAGGTATTTCGCCTGCTGGCGGCACACGGCAACGCCATCAGCGCCTATGATTTGTTGGCCCAGCTGCAACAAACCGAAGCCAATGCCAAGCCGCCAACCGTCTATCGGGCACTCGATTTTTTGCTCGAACAGGGCTTTGCTCACAAGGTGGAATCTCTCAACGCGTTTATCTTCTGCTGCCACTTCGATCACGCTCACCCGATGCAGTTGTTGATCTGCGACGAGTGCGGGGATGTGGTCGAGCTTCACGATACGGCGATCGATAGCGCGTTTTCCGAGCAGGCCCACTTGCATGGTTTTACTATTACCAATAAGACGATAGAGGCACATGGCCAATGTGCCCGTTGTACGCCCACTGTAGGAAGTCATCATGAAGGCTGATTTTGTAAATCCGTTCCTGCTATCCCTGCTCAATGTGCTCTCGACCATGGCACAGCTGGAACTCAAACCGGGCAAACCGAAACGCAAGATGGATGAGCTGGCACGCGGTGACGTCTCCGGCCTGATCGGCATGGTCGGCCCGCAGACCCGTGGCTCCCTCTCCATCAGCTTCGAGAAGGGGTTGGCGCTGGAGATCATGCGCCGCATGTTGGGGGAAGCTCCCGCCTCCATCAACGAAGAGGTGACCGACATGGTCGGTGAAATCACCAACATGGTGACCGGCGGTGCCAAGCGGATGCTGGGCGAGAAGGGCTACGAGTTTGACATGGCGACCCCCATCATCGTCTCCGGCCCCAACCACACCATCACCCACCGTGCCGATGGCACCAAGATCATGATGCCGTTCGAATCGGATTTCGGTCGCGCTACCATCGAAATCTGCTTCGAGTAACCCTATGTGGAAAGCATTGAAATGGATTTTCATCTGCTGGGCCCTGCTGTTGATCCTGTCGGACATTCAGATCAACACCTCCCTCTACAAGTACGAAGATAACCGGGTGCTCATCAACTTCCCGCGCTGGGAAGCCAAGCAGCCCTGGGGCACCTTCGAGTGGCATGCCGGACGGGTAGAAACCCACTGGTATGGTCTGGAGGGCAAACCCAAGCCGAAAGGCCCGCAAATCTGATCCGGTAACGGATCCGGCAGAAACAGAAGAGGCCAGCTGATGCTGGCCTCTTTGCTATCTCGTTGTTCCTGAATCAAGTCGCTTCGGCCGCCAACTTCCCGCTTGGTCGCACCAGGATGCCGACGATGCAGGCCAGCAGAGTCGGCAGCAGCCAGGCAAGCCCCTTGTCGAACAGCGGCAGGAAGGCAAAGCCGTCCATCGCCATCCCGGCAGCCCCCAGCCCATCGAGGCAACCAAACAGAAAGGCGACCGTCAGCACGCCGCGAAACGCCAGCCGTGGCTGGGCAAACCATCCCTTGAGGAAGGTCACCAGCACCAGCGCGATGGCAACCGGATAGATGGCCACCAGCACCGGAATCGAGAGGCCGATCAGCTCACTCAGCCCCACATTGGCCACCACTGCACAGAGCGCCCCCAGCAGCATGACCCAGTTGCGATAGGCCCAGCCAGTCAAACCTTGGAAATAATCGGCACCGGCACAGAGCAGGCCGACCGCACTGGTAAAACAGGCCAGGGTGATGATGGCAGCCAGAATAAACTGACCCGGTTGGCCAAACAGGCTCAGGACGTAGGCATTGACGATGGCGCCGCCATTACTGATATCGCTCGCCACCCCACCGGCGCTGTTGCCCAGCTGAAAGAGCGAGACATACACCGCCGACAACCCGACCGCCGAGATCAAGCCCGCAATGGTCAGATATTTGAACTGGCTGCGATAATCCTCGATCCCCTTCTGGCGCAGCAACCCGATGATCAGGGCACCAAACATCAGGGAGGCCAGGGTATCCATGGTGTTGTACCCCTCCAGCATTCCTTTGGTCAGGGCTGCATCTATGTACTCACCGCTGGCATCAGGCATGGTGCCCTGCGGCGTCATAAAGACCCCTACCGCCAGAATAAGCAGCATCGCCATCAGGGCTGGGGTCAGATACTTGCCGACAGCATCGAGCAGCTTGCCCCGATCGAGCGCCACCAGGATCACCAGCGCAAAGAAACTCAGGGTGTAGATCAGCAGTCCCTCATGACCGGCATCGCCGAGCCAGGGCTTGAGCCCCATCTCGTAGGCGACCAGACCGGTGCGGGGAATGGCAAAGGCGGGCCCCATGATGATATAGATGGCGATGGCCAACGCCGTCGCCGCCCCGGCAGGCAGATAGCGGGTCATTCCGGTCCAGCCACTCGCGCTGCCCCCCGAACTCCCCTTGGCCACCGCAATCAGGGTGATCAGCGGCAAACCCACTGCCGTTAGCAAAAAGCCGCACATGGCGGCCAGCAGATGCTCACCGGCCATAAAACCGGCCAGCGGCGGAAAAATGATATTGCCTGCCCCCAGATAGAAGGCAAACGTCATAAACCCCAATCCGAATACGTCGGACAACTTCAATGATTTCGTCAAACTCAACCTCATCTGCCTTATCAGCTTGTTATTGATTGCACCCACTGCCTGGCAGATAACCGGTAACAATACCTCTCGCCCCCACACGGCCCGCGGACCGGATGAGGCGCACCACCTTTAGCATAAAGAAGAGGAGTTCGATCTCAATCACCAATTAATATCTTGAAACAATTTACCGCTGTGGAATTAATCGCCGAACAACTCAGCGCTCCATAAACAGGTGTCACACCTGGCGTATGGGAGGTGAGAAGGGGGAAACCGGTTATAGCAGCAAAATACGGCTGCTCAGATGCAATCTGTGTACAGTGACAATTACGGCAGTGCAAAGCGAGGCGAGAAGCGAGGCTCACAGAAAACAAAAGAGCCTGCACGGGGCAGGCTCTTGGCAATATCACATCGGGTGTGATCAGGCAGCTTCGGCAGCCATCTCGGTCGGACGCACCATCACGCCAACTACGCATGCCAGCAGGGTCGGCATCAGCCAGGCGAGGCCCTTGTCGAACAGCGGCAGGAAGGCAAACGCATCCATCTTCATACCGGCAGCACCCAGACCATCCAGGCAACCGAACAGGAAGGCAACCATCAACACGCCACGGAACACCAGACGGGGACGGCCGAAGTAACCTTTCAGGAAGGTGACCAGTACCAGCGCCACGGCAACCGGATAGATGGCAACCAGCACCGGAATGGAGAGGCTGATCAACTGGCTCAGACCCACGTTGGCCACCACGGCACAGATAACGCCCAGCAACACCACCAGCTTCTTGTAAGCCATGCCGGTCAGATTGTGGAAGAAATCGGAACAGGCAGAGATCAGACCGACGGCAGTGGTAAAGCACGCCAGAGTGATGATGGCCGCCAGAATGAACTGACCCGGCTGACCAAACAGGCTCAGTACGTAGGCGTTGACGATGGCGCCACCATTGCTGACATCAGTCGCCACACCGGCTGCAGTATTACCCAGCTGGAACAGGGAGACGTACACCACGCTCAGACCAACGGCAGAGATGAGGCCGGCAATGGCCAGATACTTGAACTGGCTCTTGTAATCGTTGATGCCTTTCTGGCGCAGCAGATCGACGATCAGGGCGCCAAACATCAGGGACGCCAGGGTGTCCATGGTGTTGTAGCCTTCCAGGATCCCTTTCACGAAGGGGCTGTTCTGATAGTCACCGGACGCATCAGGCATGGAGCCTTGCGGTGCTACAAATACCCCGATCGCCAGAGTCAGCAGCAGCAGCATCAGTACCGGAGTCAGGTATTTGCCGATGGCATCCATCAGCTTGCCCTGGTTCATGGAGACCAGAATGGCCACACCAAAGAAGATCACGGTATAGGCCGCCAGACCCGCCTGCCCCATGTCACCGATAAAGGGCTTGAGGCCCATCTCGTAGGCCACCAGACCAGTACGGGGCGCAGCAAAGGCCGGGCCGATGATGATATAGATGGCCACGGCCAGCGCAGTCGCGACACCGGCAGGCAGCAGTTTGGTCATGCCAGCCCAACCGTTACCGGCTTTCGCCACGGCCAGAATGGTTACCAGAGGCAGGCCCACGGCAGTGACCAGAAAGCCAAACATCGCCAGGGAGAGGTGCTCACCAGCCATGTAACCGGCCAACGGCGGGAAAATGATGTTACCGGCGCCCAAGTAGAAGGCGAAGGTCATAAACCCTAATCCGAGTACATCGGACAATGTGAGTGATTTCGTCAAGTTCAACCTCGTCTGTCTTGTAAATTATTGCTTGTTATAGTTTTTATCGGTCGCTGACCGGGTGTGTTCAGGGGGTATAAAAAAAGAGCCCCGCATGTTTTTTCATCGCAACCAGTGGTTTTAGCTGGTCTGGAGCGGGCGCTCGATCTGGAACCAGCATAATGGCGTGAAAAAATAGTTCAAGACGAAATTTACATCTTCAAATAGAAGGGGTTGGTCAGTTGGATATATCTGTCGGAATAGGCCCCATCAGCAGAATGGATCACAATCTCACCCCTCTCACACCTGTTTAATCCTCTGCCAAGTAGCAATAAAACACGATTTGCCTCTTTACCCTCTCTGGTGATAACAGCTGTATAACAAATGCCATGCAGACCATAATTCGCCGAAATGCATAAAATTTCATCGGCCATCGCCGTCGGCAGCACCAGCGCTACCTGCCCGTTCGGGCTCAGCAAACGATCGCAGGCCGCCAGTAATGCGTGGCTGTCGAGGGCGCCGGTATGGCGGGCCAATCCCCGCGCCGGATCGCTAAATGACTGGCCTGCCACGAAATAGGGAGGGTTGGAGACGACAAGATCGTAAGGGTCAGCCTGATAATCCTGAATGGCACTCTCTATGACGGTCACCCGATCGGCCCAGGGAGAGGCAGCCGCATTCTCCCGCGCCTGACTGGCCGCATTAATATCCAGCTCGACCGCATCAAGACGGCAGTCAGATCTGCTGCGCTGGGCCAGCATCAGAGCGATCAGGCCGCTGCCGGTGCCGATATCGAGCACTCGACGCGCCTGTTCGACCGGCGCCCAGGCACCGAGCAAAATGCCATCGGTGCCCACCTTCATGGCGCAGCGATCGTGATTGATATGGAACTGTTTGAAGGTAAATCCGCGACTACGTCCCATCTGGCCCCCGTCATCTGCAAAAATGGTGGGCGATTATAGCGGCTAAGACACACTCACCAATAGGAGCCGACGAGATAATCGCCTATAATCTGCCGTTTCCTTAATGACCGAGTATTGCCATGAGCCAGTCCTTTGATGATTTCGACCTGCACCCAGCCCTCAACCGGGCCTTGGCCGAGATGGGATTCACCCGCCCCACCACCATCCAGCAGATGGTGCTGGAGCCAGCCCTGGACGGCCGCGATATTCTGGCATCCGCCCCGACCGGTACCGGCAAGACCGCCTCTTTCCTGCTGCCGGCACTCCAGCACCTGCTGGACTTCCCGCGCCGCAAGCCGGGCCCCTGCCGCATGCTGATCCTGACCCCGACCCGTGAGCTGGCGCTGCAGGTGACCGCCCACGCCAAGGCGCTGGCGGCTCACACCAACCTCAGCATCGAGACCATCATTGGCGGCGTCAGCCATGAAGAGCAGTTGCCTGCTCTGACCAAGACCACCGACATCGTGGTCGCCACCCCGGGCCGTCTGCTCGAGTACATCGAGAAAGAGGAGTTCGAGAGCCACGACATCGAAGTGCTGGTGCTGGATGAAGCGGACCGCATGCTGGACATGGGCTTTATCAAGGATGTGAACCGCATCGTGGAAGAGGCGCGCTACCGCAAGCACACCATGCTCTTCTCCGCCACCCTGGAAGGGGCAGGCCTTGAGAAGTTCGCCAACGAGATCCTCAAGGATCCGGTGGAGCTGCACGCCGAGCCGCCCCGCAGCGAACGTCGCCCCATCACCCAGTGGATCCATCTGGCCGATGACGCCCCCCACAAGCTGGCGCTGCTGACCCATATCCTGAAAGATCCGGAAACCCAGAAAGCCATCATCTTCGTCAAGACTCGCGAGCGTCTGGCGGAGCTCTCCGGCCAGCTGCAGGCTGCAGGTATCTCCTGCGCCTGGATCCGTGGCGAAATGGAGCAGAGCAAGCGTATCGAGTCGATCCGCAAGTTCCACGAAGGGGAAGTGCCCTTCCTTATCGCCACCGACGTCGCCGCACGCGGCATCGACCTGCCGAACGTCAGCCATGTCATCAACTACGACATGCCCTACGGCGCCGATGTCTACGTCCACCGGATCGGCCGTACTGGCCGCGCTGGCAACCGTGGCTGTGCCATCAGCCTGGTGGAAGCCCACGACATGGCGATGGTCGCCAAGATCGAGCGCTACACCGAGGAGCGCCTCAAGCGCCGGGTGATCGACGAGCTGCGCCCGAAACACAAGGAAGCGCGGGTACCGGTGAAGAAGAAAAAGCCGGTCGACAAGAAGAAGTCCGCCAAGAAGAAAAAGAAGAAGTGATCGCCTGGCGATAAAGAGAAGGGCCATCCCGCGGGATGGCCCTTCTGCATTCTGGATCACTCTGACGAGTGGTTATGCCACCACTCTGCGCATCCCCATATGGGGGATATCATCTTCGAGATAGCCTTCCCCTTCCGCCACAAAACCGTGTTGGCCATAGAAGCCTTGCAGATGGGCCTGCGCCCCCAGCCAAATGCTGTGGGTCGGCCAGCGCGCCTCGCACGCCTTGACCGCCTCGCTGATCAGCTGGTGACCGAGACCGCCGCCGCGCGCCTTGGGTGAGGTCACCACCCGACCGATGGCAGAACCGCTCTCGTCGCCGATGCCGGGCGCCATGATCCGCGCATAGGCGGCCAACAGATCGCCCTGATAGCCGAGCAGGTGCCAGACCCCTTCGCGGCGATCGAGCCCGTCCAGATCCTGAAAGGGGCAGGTCTGCTCCACCACGAACACCTCGGCCCGCAGCGCCAGCAACTCATACAACTCGTCAGTGGTCAGTTCAGACCAGGGTTTCAGGATCCAGTTCATCGGCAACTCCTTATCAGTTCGGCCTGCCAGCATAATCGTGGCGCCAGCGCCCTGCATTAACCTTTGTTAAGTTCTTTCAGCCGTTTGCGAATGCGGCTCAGACTAATGGGAGTGATACCGAGATAGGCGGCGATCTGGTGATCCGGCACTCTGGCATCGAGTGCAGGAAAACTGTCGAGAAAGTGCTGATAGCGCGCCTGCGGGCTGCCGGTCAGCAGCAACTGCTCCTTCTCCTCCTTGATGCGCAGCTGCACCTCCAACAGGTGCTGGTACCAGCGCGGCCAGCCGGGCAACTGGCGCAAGTCGGCCAGACTGAACAGCTGCAGACGGCAGGGCTCCAGTGCCTCCACACTGTAGCGGGCAGGCTCGCCACTGAGCAGGTGGTGGAAGTCGAGAAACTCGTCCCCCTCCCAGTAGAACTCCTTGATGTACTCGCGGCCATCCTCCAGCACCAGCTTGGCCCGCAGCAGCCCCTGCTCTACCCTGACCAGCAGAGCCGGGCTGTCGCCGGCGTGCCAGAGGCAGCTTTTCGGGCTGAGGGTCAGCGGGCGGGCAAAAGAGAGGAGGCGCGCGGCCTCCTCTTTATCTGCGACCTGCGCCCAATCGAAGGGGGGTCTGTCGGTCAGCATGATTAACCGCGACGCTGACGCACGGCTTCAAACAGGCAGACGCCGGTTGCCACCGAGACGTTGAGGCTGGATACCGCCCCTGCCATCGGGATGCTCACCAGCTCGTCGCAATGTTCGCGGGTCAGGCGACGCATACCTTTACCTTCGGCACCCATCACCAGCGCCATCGGGCCGGTCAGTTTGGCCTGATAGAGGTCGTGATCGGCCTCGCCAGCGGTGCCGACAATCCAGACGCCGCGCTCCTGCAATTCGCGCAGGGTGCGGGCCAGGTTGGTGACCTGAATGAGCGGCACCACTTCAGCGGCGCCACAGGCAACCTTGCGCACGATCGGGGTGAGACCCGTGGCCTTGTCCCGCGGCACGATGACCGCATGAGCCCCGGCAGCATCGGCGCTGCGCAGGCAGGCGCCGAGGTTGTGCGGGTCGGTCACGCCATCCAGCACCAGCAGGAAGGGCTGGTTCTGTTGTGCCGCCAACTCATCCAGCAGGCTAGCCAGATCGTGCTCTGCCAGCTTCGGCGCCTCTTTCACCCGGGCCATAATGCCCTGGTGATTGTTGCCTTCCGCTTTGTCATCAAGGGTCTTGCGGTTCACGCTCTGCACCTTGAGGCCGAGGGACTCCAGCTCGGTCAGCAGGGGTTGCAGCCGGTCGTCATCCCGCCCCTTCAGCGCCCATACCTCGATGAAACGCTCGGGAGTGCGCTCCAGCAGCGCGGTGACAGCGTGAATGCCGTAGATCAGTTCAGTGCTCATGTTCAAGATCCGTAGGTCGGATCGCATAAATGCGTCCCGAAGAAAAATGGCCGTACCGGCAGCCTGACCACCATGATGTAGGTCTCGTCACCGGTCGCTAAATGATGACGCATCATACCAGAGAGACCGGCATCTAGGGAGGAGGAAGCTGCTCGGCCAAGCTCCGAAACTATGACAGGCCTCTTGACCCGGCGGCGCCATCATCCTTAATGGCATATCTGACCCTACTCTCGGCTGATTGCAGGAGGACAATACCCTGCCCGGCAGTGACTAAGTGGGCTCGCTGCGCGGCGCTCAAAACGGTAGCTGTCCCAATTTCAGCCCTTGGAGATCAGCCCTTTCGTTGTTGATGTTCGACTTCAACACGGCTCAGGATGACTAATTTATTGATCTTGCCCAGAAAGCCATCATCTCCCACTTCCCTCTCCAGCATCGCTCGCTAATATAGCCGTTTGGCAACAGCCTCGTCGGAGTCACCCATGAGCCAGGCCAGCGAAACCGCGCAGGTAAAAAGCAGCAGGCTGGGGGCTGACACTCAGGGGCGGTAGCCTTGCCGGATGGAATGCATAAGCGAGTAGCACGAGTGGCGCGATCACTGAACATGGTGACGGCCTTATGTAGATTTCTGAGCGGCTCACGCCGCCGTGGCTTGGCCGTGCCGTCCATAAGCAACCCACGTACTGTTTTTTATATGGTCGTAATGACGGCGCAAAAATGGCGCCAATAGCCCCCCCCCCACGGGCGCCAGAGGTGAGTCTGGTAATATTATGATTTAATGATGATTTTTACTTTGCGGCGATCAAAATGTTACGGAGTTATATGGAATGCTCTGCTAACGGTTCAGTACCGCCGTCTATCTAATCGCTGTTGGGCTGCACCAACAATCTCTCTCTCAGGAGAACTCATGGTCAAGGTGTTTCATGCTTTTCTTGCGGCTGTTCTATGCAGTGCTGCGTTCACGGTTACCGGAGCGGATGCTCAGCCCCAAGCTGTCTCTCTCGGCGATCGTTCATTCGTGCATCGCTGGTCAAAAGACAACCAAAACGAGTTCACGCCTGAGGAGCAAGCCGATCTCACCAAATGGGAAGAGATGGTTACCCTTATCACGCACCCCAACGTTACGGATGGCGATCAACTCGCGAACCTGGCCAACACTGTCCTTGGCAACTATCAACGATCGGGGAAGATTCTTCGGACAGATTCAAAGCCACGCACCAAAAAGCAGCCCGCGGAGCACTTGATCGTTGTAATTCTCGGTGTTCCTGGTGTTATGGAGGCAGCTTTTGCGCGCGTAATGCTGGTCAACGGCAGGGGCCTAATCGTCGTTTATTCGCGTCGTGCATATGGCGACGGTGCAGCTCAAACCATTGGTAAGTGGTTACAAACCAATGGCCCAACGACGGAGAAGACTTTGATGGAGTGGACGCAGTATCCGCTGCCCTCAGCTCTGAAATCGTTGCCACAGAGTAAATAAGTGTAGCCCAACAACGCGCTCCAGCCGACGGTCCTCGCCCTGCGGGCTCGGCCTTCCCTCGCTTCGTTCGGCGTGTAGTGGTCAACTAAA
>NZ_CAWMRY010000065.1:0-11129 GCF_963870295.1 Aeromonas sp. ANP5
CGGGACAGGACAAATAAAAAGGGCCACCTCTTGCGAGGTGGCCCTTTCCAAACGTTTGGTGGAGTTCTTTAGATCTAAGATATGTAGATCGAATGAACGAACTAACTATTTTTAATTAAAACAATGTGTTATAAGGTGTGTCTTTTAAAATAGGAATTTTTTTAGGTAAATTTGTTCTGTTTTTCCACGGTCTGTGGACAACCTCCCCCGCCTAGGGGATGACTTTTTTCCTGATTTTACATAGTTGGTTTTTGAGTGAACTTCTGATGAGTTGCTCGCTTGTAGCCAACGTTAGGCCGGTCTTACCCTAGATACAGGTCGATGCTCTTTCTAGACCTTCAACGCCCTCATCACCTCCTCCACGGCAGCCAACCGTCCTCGTAAGGACTGAAATTCCTGACTGGTGTGCCTGAGCACACTATCAATGATTGCCTCTAGCGCGGGGAAATCTGCTCGTAGCTCGTTGTATTCGGTGAACGTGGCCTGGTATTCCTGAATTTCAAATCGATAAGATTTCGCCTTAGCCTCCAATTCTTCCAGCCCCTTTCGCACCTCATCCTTCACTTCCACGACTGCCTTTTGCTCGACCTGAGTCACTGGAACCTGTGGGCCAAGTAGATCCTCCCGAAAGGTAGCCTCATCAAACAGCTGCGCTTTGACGTAATTTGGACGAAACCATTTATTGCCCACACTGCGCCTATTCAAAAGACCCATACCGACCAACTTGTTCAGATGGCGGTATATGAGTCCATAGTATTTATGTTTTGATGGGCGCTTGAACTTGTCACCAAATACCGCTATTACGCACTCCTGTGCAGTGAAATCGTTCAGCTGTAACCGAATTAGTGCAGTGTAGAGTACGGTTGGAAGCCACACAGTTTGGGAGCCCATAGGTAACCCTCAGTCTCGAAAGACAACAATTAGTAGGAATCAAAATTAGGATGGGGATTATAGTCCTCATTACTGGGTCAGACAACCTCAGAGATAATAGTAAGCTCTTACGAGGTTACTCATTGGCCCCGTTGGGGCCATGGTTAAAGACGGTAATATTTTTCGGGAAATTAATTGTATAATTAAATATAAATAGATTTTTAAGCCAACTTGTTTATGTCTTTCTCTCTAGAATATGGGTACAGACCTTGATAAACAGAGGCTGCCAAGTCAGAAACTTCTTTGCTAAGAATCTCAAGAGCATCATCCTTTTCAATTTTATTAAAAATATGCTGAACATCATCAGACGATTTTAACGGTTCTTGTAGAAAACCATCATGCTTTAACTTCGCTAGCCAAATATCAAGGTTGCGAAGAAGTAGTGTAGACTGGCTATTGTCGTGTCTGCTGTTCTGACTGTTGATATCACCCCTATGCTCAGGCCATTGGTAAGTCGTAGCATGATTGAGAATCATGTAACTCGGTTAGAAAATGCAACTATCGAAAATTTCCATGACCCTAGAAATTGGTTAGATAAACATCGTCTTTATTTTTCCATAGAGAGATTTTAAGCCCACCCTGAAATGGATTAAAGCTATTTAATTGATGTATAGCGAGGGAACTGTATTCTGAACTTCATATATTGATACCATTTGTACCACAAGGCATATGAACGAGCAGAGGTATGGTAAACTACATGACCTAAAAAATATACATCGATGGTCATGTAGTTGAAATCGGCTGATATAGAAGGGATGATATTAGCGGGTCAAATCGGAGCTCCCCAAAGCTCTCATCACCTTCTCCACGGCTGCCAGCCGTCCCCTTAAATCACGGTATTTCTGACTGGTATTCCGAAGTGCATTATCAATAGTGATTTCTAGCGCTGGAAAATTTGTTTGCAGCATATTATATTCAGCAATTGCTGCTTGGCACTCCTGAATTTCAATGCGGTAGAGGCTCGCTTTTGCGTTTAACTCATCTAAGAGAGCATCGTTCGCCCCGCCTTTGTGTTCCTGAACCTCCTGAACCTCCGGAGTTTCCTGAACCTCTGGGTCACTCAATTCCTCCTGAAAGTTCACATCATGAAATAGAGGGGTTTTAACGAAACTTGGATACGATCGGACATCATCAACATTTCTCCGTTCCAGGAAACCCGCGTCAACCAACCTCATCAGATTACGATAAACGAGGCCATATCGCCTCTTATGGGCCTGATTGTACTCTGATTCACCAAAGACTGCGTTCAAGCACTCTGTTGTAGTGAAGTCATCCATCTGCAATCGAATGAGTGCGGTGTAGAGTGCGGTTGGTAACCACACAGTCTGGGTATCCATAAGTTATCCTTTTTCTCTCACGAGAATCTGAAGTAAAAAATTTTCATTCAATTGCGGATTATAGTCCGTGGTCGTTAGCCAGACAACCAGAGATAGTGCTCGCCAGAGAGAGGCGAGACATGCAAGATTTAGCAAAAAAGTTTGGTGATGCTGTACGTGATAGACGGCTTCAATTGGGCGTATCGCAAGATGCACTCGCACATGTGGCAGAGATTGATAGAAGCTATGTAGGACGGATTGAGCGTGGTCAGGTCAATGTCACCCTGGAGAAGGCTTATCGTCTGGCTAGGGTACTGGGGTGTGATATTCGAGACTTACTACCATAAATAGATATCACAATTTTTATTGTAAGTGCTCTTCCCACTCCTGTGGGAAGAGCACATGAAATTACTTTTTATCTTTCGATAACTGCTCAGAATTCCCCAGGCGCAACTCTTGCTTCATTTCTTTATTACGGAGCATAATCACTTTTGCCCCCATAAAGTTAACTGATACAACTTCTGCACCATTAGCGAAAAGTGATTGCATAGTGCTACTAATGTTACTCGCTACTGGGTCAGAGCAGCCCATCTTGGTAGACATTACCTTGCCTTTCAAAATGCTCTGTTCCATTACATAGCTACCGTTAAACTTGTTGCAGCCATCGAAACCAGAGATCTTGTTTTTTACTGGATCGAAGTTAATGACAGCAGGAGGCGTTAGGTTTTCAATTTTTTGATGGCCGTCATGTAAAACTGTCCAACTTCCACTAATTGAATTGTGGATTTCTTCTTCATTTTGAAGACGTTTAAACGGGGTGCATGCAGTGAGTAAGGACATCACACCAACAATCGCAACAATGCCACATTTTTTCATATTATTCTTCCCATATCTGAACAAGCCAAAGTGAATTCATATTCACCTGTTTCGCATAATGCATTAGTTGGCTTTCATGTGCAACCCATCAACAATGTAACTGATTAATATGTGTTCAATGATTCGGTGGGCATAGTCATAGATTGTCGCGCTTAAAAAAATAAGCAATATGATGATTATATCTTCTGAAAGAATGCGCCAGGACGGCGATTTTAGAGATATGGAATCGGTTGCGGCAGTCAGCGATCTTGCATACATAGCCACATCAAGCCAAAGTTCATTGTTAACATGTATATCAAGCAGCTATAGTCTAAAAGCTCAAAGCGTAAGCGCCTCATCTCACTATGCTTTTGGCTTTAATCACAATAATGGAACTAACAAAAGGGCTTGTTATATGAAACGTACAGGAATTCTACTTGGTGTGTTATTCATGGGATCTATCTGTGCAAATACGGCTTATGCACAGGCTGAACCCCAACAGCAATGTGAAGCGAAAGCGACTGAAAAAAATCTCATTGGAGATGTTAAAGCTGACTACATTAAAGCATGCGTCAAGACCCTGAATGTCGCTGACAAAGCAGGCCAATGTGAGCAGGCCGCAACGGACAAGAAGCTCAGCGGTGCAGCCAAGACCAGCTATATCGAGAAGTGCGTCAAGACCCTAATTGTCGCTGACAAAGCAGGCCAATGTGAGCAGGCCGCAGCGGACAAGAAGCTCAGCGGTGCAGCCAAGACCAGCTATATCGAGAAGTGCATCAAGACCCTGAATGTCGCTGACAAAGCAGGCCAATGTGAACAGGCCGCAGCGGACAAGAAGCTCAGCGGTGCAGCCAAGACCAGCTATATCGAGAAGTGCATCAAGACCCTGAATGTCGCTGACAAAGCAGGCCAATGTGAACAGGCCGCAGCGGACAAAAAGCTCAGTGGCGCAGCCAAGACCAGCTATATCGAGAAGTGCGTCAAGACCCTAATTGTCGCTGACAAAGCAGGCCAATGTGAGCAGGCAGCAGCAGACAAGAAGCTCAGTGGCGCAGCGAAGACAAGTTATGTTGAAAAGTGTCTGAAAGACAGCACTCAAAAATAGCTATCTAGAAGAATAATAAATGGGGGGCTTTGCCCCCCATTTTTATGGGCTGCGTTATTAACGGTCGTTAATTAAATCTTTAAGGCATGATGATTTACCACCAAGTATATAAACTAGCAACTGATAGTTATGGAGATAGAATTATATTATGGTATTTTTGGACTAGCCCCATTTTGATATCGTGACAAATTGAATGAGGAAATAATGGAACCATTGTGGATTTGGCAACAAGCAGATTGGCCCCATTTTCGTTGGCAGGATAGCGAGATATTGCCCAGATTACGGCACGTTCAACGCAGGCAGGGAATTCTAATCGGTCGTCATTCCAGGTTGGGGAACCCCGACCAAACGTTGGACACGTTATTGGCTAACATCATCGCTTCTTCTGCTATCGAAGGTGAACGCCTCAATGCACAATCCGTGCATTCCTCTCTGGCTAGGCGGTTAGGGAGCTCACAAACTCAGTCCTATCCAGTATCAGAGCGCTCAGAGGGGCTCGCGGCCATGATGCTGGATGCCATCGACAACCATGAACAACCACTGACAATTGAACGACTTTACCAATGGCATCGTTGGCTGTTCCCCGCCAACGAATGGTCGGTGCAGCCAGTGAACGTAGGGCAGTTGCGAGGAGATGAGCCGATGCAGGTTGTCTCTGGGCGTGTTGATCGCCCCACCGTGCATTTTGAGGCACCGCCCAGAGCAGCTCTGGACGATCAACTGGCCGATTTCATCCGCTGGTTTAACCAGACTCGGCATGACCTCACGATGGATCCACTGCTTCGTGCGGCGATCTGCCATCTCTGGTTTCTGACGCTGCACCCCGTTGATGATGGCAATGGGCGGTTAGCGCGGGCACTGACCGATCTCGCGCTGTCACAGGCTGACAGCCACAGTATTCGGCTATATGCCATGTCAGTTGCTATTCTCGAACGGCGGGAGCACTACTATCGGGCGCTTGAGTCAGCGCAGAGGGGGCCGCTAGATATTACCTCCTGGATCTGTTGGTTCCTCGACACACTGGATTACTCCATAGAGCTGGCATTACAGGTGATTGATCGTTCTCTCGCCAAGACATTTTTCTGGTTGCGGCACTGTCATGACGATCTGAGTCCAGAGCAAACCAAAGTGCTGAATCGTTTACTGGATGGCGGCGAACAGGGGTTTGAAAATGGCATCAGTGCCAGTCAATATCAAAAAGTCGCCGGAGTTAGTAAGCCCACGGCCACACGCCATCTTGCGCAATTGCTGGATAGGGGGTGCATTGAGAAATTACCTGGTGGCGGACGCAATACACGCTATCAGATCCGCTTGCACACCGAGGGAGTTTGAAAAAGCATCGCCATGGGATGTTATTTTTATTTGGTAGATAAAATCTGCAATTAACGTACCGATGACGATCTTTAGTTAAATATTGACACCATGATGAGTGCCGTCAGGCATATGAACAAATAAACTCAGCCGACAGTCTTGGCTCTCCACTGACCTTTTGAGCGACAACAAACTATCGAGAACATCGGGAGCAATTTCAGGAACATCACCAGGCCCGAGATTTGAAAGCAGTTTGGTCACACTGAGACGTACCAGTTGCTCTTCGGCAAGAGCCTTGGCTCTCTGGACAACCTCGGGTGATTCGGATGAAATCATATCCTCCAATGTCCTCCCCATACGGTGCTCCTACTAAAAACAGAATTAAAGGCCCACGCCGAGCTGTCATGGGCTCTTAGCACTAAATCAAAAATTCTTCCAATGCTCGACCATTAGCCACCGCTTCCGCGATAGCCTTGGGCATGCGACCTTGACCAGTCCAGGTCTTCTCCTGGCCATCCTCGGCGTATTTGTATTTTGCAGGACGAGGAGCGCGTTTCGCTTTAGCTGAACCATCAGCTTTCGCTGGAGCCGTTGCACCAACCAGCTCACTCGGATCGATGCCTGCTGTTTTCAGCATTTCGGTGAACTCAGCCAGCTTTTGCAGGCGTTCAGCGGACTCGGCCTTGATTTTGTTTTCTTGTTGCTCACGCTCAGCAAAAACCTCATCCAATTTCTCTTTAACTTCGACCAACTGCTCAAAAGAAAGCTCGCGCAATGCAGCTCGCAGACTACGGATATTCAACAAAATTTTCAAAAAATCGTTCATTTTTATCCTCATGTATCACATTTTTATATCAGTGAAATTATCTCTCAACCCCAGCATTAGCACCACTGTTTTTGGCACCAAGATGATTCGGAAAAATAGCATAATTTAAAAATCGTGAGCTAAATTGCGTTTGGGGCTGCTTAGTGGTCTAGCTCCAATCTGCTATGAAACTATGTAGCCAAAAATTAAATCTAGGTGGTAGTGAGCGTTGAGACCACCTCACCAGATGAGCCGATGAACGATCTTGATCGGCTCACGAAATGAGCCGATTGGACAATATCATTGGCTCACAGAATGAGTCGATGATAGGAAATAGTTCTCTCCACACAAACTCGAATATGGGGGCATACTATTCAGATTATCTCCCTATTAGAATAATCACGCCCAAATGTGTCTGGGTTTGCAGCCTCATAGTCATCGTCAAACATATGTTCCCCGCGATGCATCTCCCTCATTGTTGCGAGTATACCGAAAAAACACATTTCACACAGATGCACCAGATAACACTCACCATCGTGACGGGAACCATAGCCAAAAATCGCCGATAACGAGCCATATTGATTGGTTCCAAAATTCGTTTTTGTACTACGACCACAGACATCACAGAGAATGTCAACGACCTGCTCTGTTGGCACAATTTCTTTTACGAGCATGCTAAGCTCCTTATTTAAGGCTTTATGAAAACTATAATATCTTCTGCTTTTGATGTGGGAGTAACCTGGGCTGGCTATTTATCACTGGCATAACCAGCATTGAACTCTCATTTGTTATTTTTGGATGTCTTTGCACTCAAATTTTGGAGGTGTTTTCCAACCTGTAACGCGCCCGCTGCGTTTGTTGACCCTTCGGTATTCATTACCCAACAGGATTTCCCATTCAGAGCCGTTCTCCGATAGAACCTGAAAAGTTGCACCGCGCTCAATACCTATGCCGGGCTCAGTACAGATCAACTCAGTCATCGAATCTCCTCAATGCAGGGGCATTTGGTTGTTAATCTTCCACTCAAAACGACAGTTTGGGGTAGGATAGCTCATAAGAGATCGTGTTTGTACAATGAGGAATGCCACATGATGCCCTATGCAACATATCATCCTGGTAGTGACGCAGCTACTCCGAACCGTCTCCTAGAAGGTCTTGCTATTCCTCGTGACCCACTAGGAGCACATCAATGGATCGTGGCTGGCGTAGCACCGGACATAGTCTATCGTCTTGCGGAATTGATGAAGACGGATGTGGGAACGGTTTGCCAATGGGCTGGTATTAGCCGGAGTACACTGGCCCGCAAGCTGCGGATTGCAGCCCCCCTATCAATATCGCAGGGTGCCAGGGTATACGGAGTTGCACAGGCTCTCGATGCTGTTCTCGCCTTTCACAGGAACGATACCGTCAAGACACTGTCGTGGTTAAACCGCACCGCCTGGGGCTTGGGTGGCGTAGCCCCAGCTAAGTTGTTGGCTACACCAATGGGGGTTCAGGCTGTTGTCGATCTAGTGGGACGGATTCGGCATGGGGTTTGCCAATAACCAATAAGTCGAGGTGCCGATAGGCAAAACTCAGCATTGCTTGTTCAAAAATCCACCACAAATTTGATTTTCAAACTTTTTTCATTCCCCCCACTTGAAAAATTAGAGAAACTGTCCATTTACTAATTATGAGAGCAATAACAAAATTTTAGCGTTTCAACATTCCGCTGCGACGCAGCGAATAGAAACCAGTTTTATTTCCAACCTTGTCCTTTCTTTCTAACCACACATAACTACATAAAATAGAAATCAAATCCTGTGTAATAAATAAATCGGTTCTCCTTGCGAAGACTGTTAAGTCAAAAAAATACAGAAATGCAAAAATATCTGACTGCATTCGCCCCTAAGGGCGGAATTATAAATATGAATTTGATAAAAAATTCTTTAATAAGAGCTATTCGTTATACCTGACGGATAAGAATTATCGAAAAATGCATCCGTACCCTGGCTAATTTCTTCATGGTAGAACATGCAGGTTTTCATGATTGCAAGCAGTCTGCTGTTCAAGAAGTTGGCGGGTGAGTTGGTGATGGTTGAAAAGCTGACTGACGAACACGAACGCCACCTAAAAATTGCGAAGCAGGTGTTGAAAAGTGCGGGCATCAAAGTTGAAGCAATCTCGCAGCAAGGAGAGGTGGTGCCAGTGATGCAGTAGAAGTGGTGGGCGATCTTATCGTGATGGGGCTTACGGTCACTCACTGAGAAGGCCGTTTATCATAGATAGTACGACAAAGCACAAGCAGGAAAAATCGAAACGTCTCTATTGCTACTTAAGTGAACGCTCAGTTAGCAGGGTGATTTTAAAAATCACATCTAAAATTTCAATTAAATAAAAAGGGCACATCACAATGATTTATGATGTGCCGATTACATCAAACATCAAGGAGCTTTATAAAAGCTCGTAGACTACCATGACTGAAAAGAGTGAGCCAGCCAAAATAAGCAGTCCCTCTATCTTCTCTCTATTCATGGTTTCCTCCACATGGTTAAACCACGTCTACAAAAAGCGTACATGTTATGCTCTAAAATTAAATGAAAATACGAGCATGGTGGTGTGAATTTTTTGTGACATAAAAATAGCAGAAGGACTCCTGGGAGACCCAAAAGTTCATTGAGCCCCCTACCACTTGTGTTAAAAGTGCTATGTGGAAACTTAGCATCTGCTGAAAACTTAGATGAGTGTTAGAGAGCAACTCGATGAGAAAGGACAGGGGCAAAATCGTTATGACCCAGCCTTACCAACCGGTTACGATTGGAGAAAGCAACGCCGCTATGTCTTGAGTGGAGGAGGTTACACTGGACTATGCTGCCGCCCCAATCTACTTCTGGATCTCTTCAATCCCGTAGCCTATGATAGTGGCCATATATCAATGGTCACTATATCAGGTGATGTCACAACTTGATGCGTCTCAAATAAAATTGTGTTGTCTATTTAAGTTGTATATTCCCCATCCAGCATCCGATAAGAGTCCCAATCTATTGGGCCTTGAGTAAACCTACGCTGAAGGTTGGGTAAAAAAAAGCTTTCCCATAAGTTCTTGGAAAACGCACAGCCATTTGCCCAATCACCATTAGACAAGCCTTCTTCTTGGAAAAATGATACTACTGTTTTATCACCCTTAGATTTAAAATAAATGCATATCAATATTTATTGATTCTTAAGAGTGGGGAATTTTGATGAGAAGCTCCATGCCAAGCTTAAAAGCTTATGCGGAATAACTGATAAAAAATAGCTACCTTTACTACTTTGCTCATTATTATCATCCAGGCTATCAAAAAAAATTTCAAACGGCCCATTCGGTTGAGCAATAACATGACATGTTGGTGCCATGAAATTTCGGATACCGTTCTCAGTCGTAAACTCATCCCATACCAAATTTATAGGTACAGGGATAATAATGCTAAATAAGGACTCTGTGCCTGGATGGTGCATACTTCATATCTCCATAATGAGCAAATGTATCATGAGGGCATGAAGCTGTACGGATTATGAACAATGTATAACCTAGACACAACGTGAGCACATTAGCAAGCAGCATGCGTTACTAGTAACACTCGTGTGTAGATGTTTTATAGCACTCGGTGTAACACTGTGTGATGCTCTGCGTTTCAGGGCCTTACGAGTGAACTGGTGAAAGAAAATGGCATATGGAAGGTATCTAAGCCTGATAGTTCAATCACAGTAATACTAGAAAATTTCATCTTCATCACACAAATGCCTTAGGGTGACCTCATCGGCTACTGCATATGCATAAGCCCACAGCTCTTCGATCTGGTCTGCTTCTTCACCGACAGCCATGCTCTGTATTTCTTCAAGCTCTACAGCATGTGCCCTGGTAAAGGGTCTCTCATTAATAATTTTTCTCGCTTTGGCAAGGAGTTGCATACTTGCATCATGGGGCTTGTCCATAGTCCACTCACCATCATCCAAAACCGCAACAAATCTACCACTAAGTGGTCATAATGGCTACGCACTTCAATGATGTGGTGAGCCTAATCGTTAATGCCCTAGTGGACGGTTCTGGAGGTGAGGTACAAGGTTTCCAGGATACAAGACATACGATTACAGAGGATTGGGCAACCGCTCAGCCTGGGGCTTAGGTGGCGTAGCTCCAGTCGAGCTATTGAAGACACAGATGGGGTTCAGGCCGTTGTCGATCTGGTGGGACGGATTAGGCATGGGGTTCGCGTATAAGCAATAAGTCGGGGGGCTGTGAGAATAAAACCATCTAGACTGGTTAAACTTCCACCAAACAGAATTATTTTTAAACTTCTTCACATCCTCCCACTTGAAAAATTAGGAAAACTGTCCATTTACTAATTATGAGAGCTATAAATAAATTTTTTCCATTTCAACATTCCGCTGCTGCGCAGCGAAGAGAAACCAGTTTTACTACCCCTACAAGCTATTTTTATTAAATAAAAGAAGTTTAAAGAGCACTGATAAATTAAAGTTCCTTAACTTGGCTTAAGACATCAATGCTCCATCACTCAGTAATAAATTAGATTCATATAAACAGAAAACAGAAAATATGAGTAAAGGCATAATAAGAGTGTGGCTATATTCGCCCTGTAGGGCGGAAAATTAAAAAGATGTTTTTGCTAGACACGATAACCCTACCTGTGCAGGCGCGTCTCTGCTATCATCCGCAGCCCATGAACAAATCGCATACTGGCGTGACTGTAACGCCGCCCTAACCCCTACCTCTGCGGCTCCTGCCGCCTGACTCTGGTTATCACAACCGGAGCGCTTTTTTACACCT
>NZ_CAWMRY010000066.1:0-9504 GCF_963870295.1 Aeromonas sp. ANP5
TTTAGTTGACCACTACAGCCAGGTGGTGGCCGAGCGCAGCAAGCGCGGCCACGAGCGTCAGGCCCGGCTGTTTGGTTATGACAGCGAGCTGAACCTCTGCGAGCTCTCCAATATTCTGCCCAGCGATGGGCAACCGTTATCCAGCCAGCAGGCGCAGGCCGAGCCCTTGCGCCGTTATGACGCTGCGGGCCGGGTCAGCCAGATAGGGCAAAATCAGTACCGCTACGACAAGTGCGGACGGCTCAGTGAGAAGGTGGTATCACGTCCCGGTTTCCGGCCCCAGACCACCCAATTTGAGTGGGATGGCTTTGACCGACTGCAACGGGTCATCTTGCCAGATGGTAGCCGCTGGCGTTACCGCTACGACCCCTTTGGTCGGCGCATCGGCAAGGAGCGGGAAGGTCAGGTGAGCCAACTTACCGCAATAACCCGCGTCCACTATCGCTGGGACGGTGACCAGCTGGTGCAGCAACAAAGCTACCGGGCCGATGGCAACGCCGCCCGTCAGGTGCAGTGGGTCTATGAGCCGGGCAGCTTCAGGCCACTGGCCCAGTGGGAGGCTAGTGAACAGGACGAGCATCTGCACTATATCGTGACGGACGTGGCGGGTACCGCCCGCGAGCTGTGCAGCGAAGCCGGTGACATTATCTGGCGTGGTGAGCAGCGGCTGTGGGGCAACTATCGCGCTGATGCCATCCCTCAACCGCTCAGGCGCTTCCTTGGGGATGCGGCCAACGACGAGACCTACTGCGAGCTGCGCTATCAGGGGCAGATTTATGACCAGGAGACGGGGCTTTACTACAACCGGCACCGTTACTTTGACCCGGAGTTGGGGCAATATATCTCGTCAGACCCGATAGGTTTTGCAGGAGGGCTGAGGCCACAGGGATATGTGCATAATCCGCTGGAGTGGGTGGATCCACTGGGGTTTAAAGGCTTCTTCACTCGAACAGTGTTTCATGCTCCTTCCGGTAGCACTCATACTGTTTACCAACAGGCGATTGATTGGGATTTGCCAGTCAATACCCGGAGTGGTGTAAAAACGAACTTGGACATAGCATTAGATGGAGGAAGTCCTTTTGTTGTGAAAAATGGAAAATACTCACAAATTAACTTACATCATTCAAAGCAAGATGGGCTTGGGTCTTTGTTTGAGCTTTCAGCAGATACGCACCAACGGTACTATAAAAGTAATGCCTTACATCCACATTTGCCAGATGCACATCCAAACAATCCTGTGGACAGAAGTTCATTTAATGTTGACCGGGATGCATACTGGCGTGAGCGGGCTAATGGTGAGTTGGCAAAAAGAAATAAAATTGCTAGCAAGAAGTGTTGATAAAGGGAGGGGCTATGTTGTCAGAAAATTTGATTAATTATCTGCGAGATAATGGATGGTGGTTTGAGGAAGTGTCAATTCCTTACAAAGAAGCTCTAGAGTCTATAGGGTTGTCGGCTGACTCTCAGATAGGTTTTTTTTACCTGCATGCAGAAGATGGCCCGCATTTCATTAGTCAAAAAGGAATGATATATCAGCTTTGCTGGTTTGTATTGAATACAGATTATGGATTGGCAGCTGAGTCTCTTCGAAAAAGCCTTTGTCTGCCACCTAACTTAATCCCTCTTGACAGCTTTGAGGGGGAGGGCGGGTTCTTCTATAATAAAGAAAGCGGGCAGGTTTTTGAGTTGAGCATTGGGGCGTCGTTAAGTGATTTCTTAGATGGGAAACCGACTAAAAAATGGAGAGACTTTAACTCTTTTATTGAGGATTTTTTTGATATTTAAAACTATGTCATTAATTTGCCGTGCTTTTGGTTAATTAAGAAGGGTGCGAATAAACGAGCAGCTCACAACGGGCTGGAAATTTAGCCATTCAATATCAACAGGTTATGATGATATTGCTTATTGTCAAATGACTTACTCGCACCTTCCATAGACAAAAACAAATTTTGTAACCAGAGCTGGCTTACCAGCTAAGGTGTATAATAACTTGTGATGATATCGAAAAAACAGCAAGTTAAAATAAAATCTTATATCAAATTATCGGATCTTATTCTTGCCATAAAGAACAGGGATTGTGACCAAGGCTCCTTTTTTTGTTTATATTCCAAGGGCTCTATGGAGCCTCTCGAATCTAACTCCATTTATTTTATTGATGAGTATCCACAAGAGGGGGCAGAAGGAGAGGATGTTTTCCCAAGCGATGTTATAAAAAATGATTTGGGGCTGTGTTATTATGGCGAGCAGTTTATTGATGTTATAAACAATGTCATTTCACAGATAAACGAGCCTCAAGTATCAGCTTTCGTTGAGGCCCTTAATTACTACATGGATAATGATGATTTTATTGATATTAGATAGTAGAGGCAATGTTTACATTATCTAGTTTATATTGTTCCAGTTATCACTTTACACCGGCATATTGCCGGTGTTTTGTTACAGCCACTGGTGTGAACAGGGTTGGAAGCTCAATGGCAACGGCCAGGTGGTGGCCGAGCGCAGCAAGCGCGGTCACGAGCGTCAGGCCCGGCTATTTGGTTATGACAGCGAGCTGAACCTCTGCGAGCTCTCCCATATTCTGCCAAGCGATGGGCAACCGCTGTCCAGCCAGCAGGCTCAGGCCGAGCCCTTGCGCCGTTATGACGCTGCGGGCCGGGTCAGCCAGATAGGGCAAAATCAGTACCGCTACGACAAGTGCGGACGGCTCAGTGAGAAGGTGGTATCACGTCCCGGTTTCCGGCCCCAGACCACCCAATTTGAGTGGGATGGCTTTGACCGACTGCAACGGGTCATCTTGCCAGATGGCAGCCGCTGGCGTTACCGCTACGACCCCTTTGGTCGGCGCATCGGCAAGGAGCGGGAAGGTCAGGTGAGCCAACTTACCGCGATAACCCGCGTCCACTATCGCTGGGACGGTGACCTGCTGGTGCAGCAACAAAGCTACCGGGCCGATGGCAACGCCGCCCGTCAGGTACAGTGGGTCTATGAGCCGGGCAGCTTCAGACCGCTGGCCCAGTGGGAAGCTGGTGAACAGGACGAGCGTCTGCACTATATCGTGGCGGACGTGGCGGGCACCGCCCGCGAGCTGTGCAGCGAAGCCGGTGACATTATCTGGCGTGGTGAACAGCGGCTGTGGGGCAACTATCGCGCTGATGTTATCCCACAACCGCTCAGGCGCTTCCTTGGGGATGCAGCCAATGACGAAACTTATTGTGAGTTGCGCTATCAGGGTCAGATTTATGACCAGGAGACGGGGCTTTACTACAACCGGCACCGTTACTTTGATCCTGAGTTGGGGCAATATATCTCGCCAGACCCGATAGGTTTTGCGGGAGGGCTGAGGCCACAGGGGTATGTGCATAATCCGTTAGAGTGGGTAGATCCGCTGGGGTTGGCGGGATGCCCAGTGAAAAAATATGAAGTTGGAGCGTTCAATGACTTAAAGAATCGTTCCGTAAGTGGCGATGAGTTGGATATACATCACGCGGTACAAAAGCATCCTGCCGGACAACTTATTAATGGTTACGATCCGAAAACTGCACCATCTATTGCTATTCCAAAAGTTGAGCATCAGCAAATTCCAACAATCAAAAAAACGTATAATGGTACGCCAAGAGAACTTTTGGCAAAAGATATCAAGGACCTAAGGCGGTACACCAATGCGCCAGCGTCAGCGATAAGGGAGCTGATTTCTCTAAACAAGGAGATGTTCCCGGAGGCTTTTAAGAAAACACAGTCGATAAAGTGAGACCATAATGAGACCTGAAGAGTTTGTAAATGCATTAAAAAAAGTTGTTACTAAATCATCTGTCGATGGTGTGGAATCAATGTTAATGTCCCCACCGGGAAGAAAACCTAAGAAAGAGATTCTACTGGCCTCAAAGTTTTATAATGAAAGGACAGAAGAAGAAAAAAAAATAATCATGGATATTGTAAAGCTCTCTGTTGATAATGGAGTGTTTGGTTTTTTGTGTGTTTTGGATGGAGTTAGAGCTGTTGAAAATGAGGATAGTAAAGGAGAATTCATCCTTATTCATAGAAAACAGGAAGATGTAATTTTAAATGAGGATTCTGATTTGCATGACTATTACAATGCCACATAGTAACTACATGTTTGTGGACGATGGTTTTTTTGATTAGCGAATCATCGTCGACTGGCTATCTTTTTACACCAGCATTATGCTGGTGTTTTTAATTTATATTATGAAACTTAATGAAATCTATTTAACAGTGGACTGATATTGGGTGATTTCGATTCAATGATTAAGGTAGAGCGTAAAGCAGAGGGGGGGTAGAAGTTGAGAACATGAACGGTCCTAGGGAAAATGCATGTAGGAAGTGATGGTATTTAGCATACGAGCAGAGAGATTGCCATGCTGCTGGAATTATCAGAAATAGAATCTAAGCTATATGAAAAGTTTTCTCCGTTTGGTGGGGAAATGGATGACTTGATCATGAAAAACGGAGGGGTTTCTGTTGATGATGTTATTGATTTAGAACAAAAAATAAACATTAAGTTGCACGATAAATTTAAGAATTTTATTTTGAAATATGATTTAGGTAATTTTTCTCTTGGTAGCTTTATCTTCGGTGATGATGGTGATTATCTGGGGAAGATTTTTGAGTTAAATAATGAGAATGATCTAACTCAGTGGTGGGGGAAGGGACCGCGCCCTGAAAATTTACTTCTTGTAACGTATAATGATCCTTATTCTATTTTGTTAGAACTAAGCAGTGGGAAGGTTTATGCGATTACTAGTGAGTCTGATTTGAATAATATGAAACAGGTATCATCTGATTTTGATCTCTTTTGTAGAGGTGTTGGAACCATGTTTTTAAATAAGGCAAATCCTATTGATGTGGAAAAATTAGTTGGAAGTGAAAATAAATCTTTTTGGTCTAGCTTGTAAATGATAACCGGAAGTGAGCCAACGATCCTTTCGGCTTTTATTTAAGGAAGGTGCGAATAAGTACTCAGTTAACAACGGACTGAGAATCTAGCCACTCAATATCAATAGGTTATGATGATATGACTTCTTGTTAAGTGACTTGTTCGCACCTTCCCTAGTTTTAAACTACATGTAGTTATATGCTTGCGACTTTTCATATAGGTGTTTAAGTTTCTTGAAAAACGCTTAAAAGGTTGATTTTGTATCTATGGAGTTTATAAAGGCTGATAGTAGTAACGAAGGGGTTTGTTGTGATATCGTTCTGGAGTGTTTTGGCAATGAACCAATTGAAATTATCAATCTTGAGTGCTACGAGTTTGATGAGAAGTTCAAAGAAGATGTTAGGTGCATTTATGAGAATCAATTAGATATATATCGAAGTGTGATTGCCGGTGTTATTAAGTATGTGCGTGAAAAGTATAAGTCTGATAAAAATAACTTAAAGTTAATGAAAATCTATACATCTCACGACGTTGAGAGAGAGTTCGGGCTGTTATTTAGCTGGGTTGGGGACACAGAGCATGGCATTGGCGTGAGAGTAAGGAACGATGGTGTTGTTATTGACGTTGGACCTGCGGAAACATCATTTATATAGCTTGATATATATAGGTTGGTATGAAAGGTGACTAACCCTAACTCTTACACGTTGACTATTGAACCGTCATTCCGCACCTAATTTTTGCATTTTAAATGGTGATGATGTTCACACAAGCAGAATTGAATTGAGAAAACCAGTGACTTCATTCACGTTGCCACGTAATAATGCTCTGTTGGGTAACAGTTCACATCATTTCACGGGGGGGGAGTATGAATCCGAGCATTTTAACTTTTGCCCCAGCCTCAACTCCCAACACCTCGATGTTGCCATTTGTTGCGAACGTGTAGGTATCGTAGCCGAAAAAAATCCCCAATCAGGTGCGGAATGTCGGCTGGAAACTCAATGGCAACGGCCAGGTGGTGGCAGAGTGCAGCAAGCGTGGCCACGAGCGTCAGGCCCGGCTGTTTGGCTATGACAGCAAGCTGAACCTCTGCGAACTCTCCCATATTCTGCCCTGCAATGGACAACCCCTGTCCAGCCAGCAAGCTCAGGCCGAGCCCTTGCGCCGTTATGACGCTGCGGGCCGGGTCAGCCAGATTGGGCAAAATCAGTACCGCTACGACAAGTGCGGACGGCTCAGTGAGAAGGTGGTATCACGCCCCAGTTTCATGCAACTTATCCCAATGGCACAACATCAATCTCCGGGAGTCGTGCAGAGCTCTTTACACCCCAATGGTAAAGGCGGTATGCAAAACTGGGGAGGCGGCAGAAATTGAAAACATGTGAATTAATAAATTTTATTAAAACTAGCCATAGTTATCCTTGGTCTTACGCAGTATATGTCCCACAGAATGAGGCTTTGACACCAAATTTACCCACGGTCGCGCTAGATCCTGATGATATTGAGGATGATGATGTGGGTGAACCTGCTTTTGCTATTGAAAATGGATATAAATATTTGCTTTCAGTGCAAACAGTTCAATCCATTTGTAGAAACATTGAGATGCAGATGAAGGGGAAGGTGCCAGACGATATGTATATGAAAGCGTTTCTCTTTTATATTGAGAATGATGCATATATCACGCTCTAAAATGTACAGTCATAGTTATCACCTTACACCGGCATAGTGCCGGTGTTTTTTTACAAGCAACAGGTACGAGTGAGGTTAGAAACTCAATGGCAACGGCCAGGTGGTGGCCGAGCGCAGCAAGCGCGGCCACGAGCGTCAGGCCCGGCTGTTTGGCTATGACAGCGAACTGAACCTCTGCGAGCTCTCCCATATTCTGCCCAGCGATGGGCAACCGCTATCCAGCCAGCAGGCGCAGGCCGAGCCCCTGCGCCGTTATGACGCTGCGGGCCGGGTCAGCCAGATAGGGCCCAATCAATACCGCTACGACAAGTGCGGACGGCTCAGTGAGAAGGTGGTCTCACGCCCCGGTTTTCGGCCCCAAACGTCCCAATTTGAGTGGGATGGCTTTGACCGCCTGCAACGGGTCATCTTGCCAGATGGCAGCCGCTGGCGTTACCGCTACGACCCCTTTGGTCGGCGCATCGGCAAGGAACGGGAGGGTCAGGTGAGCCAACTCACCGCGATAACCCGCGTCCACTATCGCTGGGACGGTGATCAGCTGGTGCAGCAACAAAGCTACCGGGCCGATGGCAACGCCGCCCGTCAGGTGCAGTGGGTCTATGAGCCGGGCAGCTTCAGGCCGCTGGCCCAATGGGAAGCTGGTGAGCAGGGCGAGCGTCTGCACTACATCGTGACGGATGTGGCGGGCACCGCCCGCGAGCTGTGCAGCGAAGCCGGTGACATTATCTGGCGTGGTGAACAGCGGCTGTGGGGCAACTATCGCGCTGATGTTATCCCACAACCGCTCAGGCGCTTCCTTGGGGATGCAGCCAATGACGAAACTTATTGTGAGCTGCGCTATCAGGGGCAGATTTATGACCAAGAGACGGGGCTTTACTACAACCGGCACCGTTACTTTGACCCGGAGTTGGGGCAATATATCTCGCCAGACCCGATAGGTTTTGCGGGAGGGCTGAGGCCACAGGGATATGTGCATAATCCGCTGGAGTGGGTTGATCCGCTGGGGTTGGAGAGATTTCCCACGTGGATGTCGACCAAGCAAGGCTATGAGCGACATCATATTATCCCATATGAACATCGTAATCATGATTTTTTCAACAGGACTGACTTGAATATTAATGGTGCAACCAACATGATTTATCTCCCTGTCGCGGATAATATTCATCCTACAAAGATGGTGCATCATAACTTCAAGTTAGATGGTAAACCTCACTCGGAGTACAATGCAGCTATGAGAGATAGGCTCGACGCTCTTGAATTGCAAGCTCAGAGAGAAGGTTGGAGTAAAGAGAAAGCGAATCAGGAAGCTTTAAAATTGCAACATGATACTCGAGCTGCCCTAAATCGCACCAGTTCAAAAAAAGGATGCTAATTATGTATTTCATAATGAAGCCTACACATCAATACAATTGTGATAATGTAGTTGTTGACTTCGGCAATAAGATAAATAAAAAGCTCACTTATTTTGTTTATCATCACGACGAGTTGCCGGAGAGTAATGGTTTGTTGCTAACTGGAGACTCGCAGATATCTGATTTTGAGAAAATAAAGGCTACATCTGATTACTATGATGGAGTCGTATCAATACCTATTATTTCTGGGAAAGCAAAGCAAGTGCTTGAAAAGGAGTTGGATGCACCTTTCATAACTCTCTCGATTGACAATCATGATGATTTCTACACTTTTCCAATTAGTGAGATGAGAGGCTTTGTTGATCTTGATAAATCAACGTACAGGGAGTTGACAGATGGTTCGAAAATAATAGATGCATTTGCCTATAAGCAGGTTGATGATGACTTTTTTATAGCCAAGGATAAAAGCTATCCATATAAATTCTTTGTCAGTCAACGTTTTGTAGATTTATGCAGGGAAAATAGCCTAAAAATTGATTTTGATGTTGTTGTTATTGGCAAGCCAAGGTCATTTTTCTCTTGAATAATACAGGGGGTAGACTCAATTAAATTACAGGTACAGTTCTGATCATCACTCTATTGTTGCCTAAATCAGTCACAACCTATGACCTCCCCAGCCCCAAGTACCCACATACTAGGGGCTTTTTTATTAGTAGGCGGTGATGCCTCTAATCAGTTGAAGTGATGCTTTTCGATGAAGGCGCTGATGACTTTTACGTGGAGCTCAACAGAGGCAGATTCTTTTGCAAGCTAGTCGCATGAGGCGCGTTCTGATCATCAGATTGTTGCGCTCGCACTGTACACATTACACCGTCTCAATCGAGCGGTGGCATTACCAACGTTTGATTGAATAGCGATACATTAATTATACAGGTACTTTTTATGAAAAAGATCTATCTCAATACTCTGCTTATATCCCTCACTCTATTTTCTGCGCTGGTTAAAAGTGAGGAACCTCAGTGGCTGGAAGGTGTGTATGTCAATGAAGATCATGACGCGCTAGCAAAATCACTGACCTTTTGTAAGGCGGGAATGGCCCTTTATGATTTTATTAATGCAGGGTATGTTGTCGAAGGGAAAGGGGATGACAGGGTTATTACACTCTATTCCAATGGAGCATTTAAGCTAAAGGTTGCAGAAAATGGAAAAATTTTGATGCCTGATGATGATTTCACAAAACAGTGGCTGACAAAAAGTCGTCTTAAACTCGACGCAACACAACCTTATGAATGTAAACCTGGCTTCTGATTATCCTGGCTCTGTTGATTTTTACTGATCGCTAAATAGCAGGGTTTTACCTGCATAAAAACCTCTGC
This sequence comes from Aeromonas sp. ANP5, assembly GCF_963870295.1. NCBI lineage: Bacteria > Pseudomonadati > Pseudomonadota > Gammaproteobacteria > Aeromonadales > Aeromonadaceae > Aeromonas > Aeromonas sp. ANP5. Next base: position 9,306 of record NZ_CAWMRY010000066.1, read on the forward strand.
TTCCTGCATGAAAGTAATTATCGCAGCAGCATGAAAAATAATATTACTACTTCACGAGTAACCCGGGCCGATGGCAACGCCGCCCGTCAGGTGCAGTGGGTCTATGAGCCGGGCAGCTTCAGGCCACTGGCCCAGTGGGAGGCTAGTGAACAGGACGAGCATCTGCACTATATCGTGACCGATGTGGCGGGCACCGCTC
>NZ_CAWMRY010000067.1:0-9444 GCF_963870295.1 Aeromonas sp. ANP5
TACCCTGACCTTCATTCTCTTACGAAGAACCCCAACCATCAGGCCTCGTAACGATTGCCAGATAAAAAACACCCGGCACATGGCCGGGTGTCGTGAGGGCAGACAAAGCGCCCCGACTTTTATGAATAAAGAGGCCGGAGCACTCCAGCCCCCTTATCAGGCGAGACGGAAGCGACCGATGGTCTGCTTCAGACCCACCGCCAGCTGGCTCAGCTCCAGACAGGCGCGGGCAGTATGATCGGCGCCCAGAGCCACCTCGTTGGCGGACTCGTTGATCCGCTCGACGTTGCGGCCCAGCTCGTCGGAGACCGCATCCTGCTCGCCGCAGGCGCTGGCAATCTGGATCGCCATGTCGGCAATCTGGGCTACCGCCTCTTCAATCTGCTGCATGCCGTTGCTGGTCTGCTCGCTCTGATCCACACACTGGCGGATCATCTCGCAGCTCTGGCCCGTCACCTCTTTCGCCTGATTGGCACGCGCCTGCAGGGTTTCGATGATGGCCACGATCTCGCCGGTCGAGGCCTGGGTACGACCCGCCAGGGTGCGCACCTCGTCGGCAACCACGGCAAAGCCACGGCCTTGCTCGCCAGCGCGGGCTGCTTCGATGGCCGCATTGAGGGCCAGCAGATTGGTCTGCTCGGCGATGCCGCGGATCACATCCACCACCACGTTGATCTGGGCAGATTCGCGCTCCAGCTCGGTCACCAGCATGCCAGCCTGCTCAATCTCTTCAGCAACCTGGGTGATGGCCACCAGCGAACGCTGCACATCCTGGTTGCCTTTGCGAGCCAAAGTATTAGCTGCACTGGCAGACTCAGAGGTGTGCTCTGTATTGTCCGCCACATCGGCCACGGTGGCCTTCATCTGGGTCATGGCCGTCGCCACCAGCGAGATCTCCTGCTGCTGGCTCTGAATGCCCTTGGCGGACTGCTCGGAGACGGCGCTCACCTCATCGATGGCAGTGCCAAGCTGGGTGACCGCAGCCACCACCTCTTCAATCAGGCCGCGCAGGTTGTCCTGCATCTTGAGAGAGGCTTTGGCCAGCATGCCCAGCTCGTCACGGCCGATGTGCTGACGCTCCAGCTGATGGGTCAGATCGCCGGCGGCAATGGCGTTGGCTTGAGCCACCACGGCTTGCAGCGGCAGGCAGATCTGGCGAGTCAGGAACCAGGTCATCACCACCATGAACACCAGCAGGGCACCGATGCTCACCATGGCGAAGGTGGTCACCATGCTGACGCTGCCAAGCAAGCTGCCACGGTTCTCTTTGACGAAACCGAGGTTCACCTGGATCAGCGAGTTGACCGCCTGCTCCAGTGCCCCGAAGAGCGGGTTGGAGGCAAACAGCTGGGTTTTGGCCTGATCATGCTGACCCTGCACCAGCAGCATATCAAACTCGTTTACCGAACGTTGATAAGTGAGCCACTGTTGTTTGGCTTGGTTAAACACCTGGCGCTCGTTGTCGGCACCCACAGTCGCCTCGTAGGCACGAAATGCCTCGTCAACCTTGCGAATATTCTCCTGAATGCGGCCACGACGGGCCTGCAAGTCGGCGGCATCATCCACCATCAGCAGGGCAAACTGAGCCCGACGTACATAAGAGACGTCGTAGAGCAGGGTTTCGACCGAGAGCACGCTCGGCAAAGTGGAGTCGGTAAAATTCAGCACCCGATCGCGCACGCCGCGCAATTCACTGGAGAGAAAAACACCGAAGACAACGTTGACTGCGGCAATGACCGCAAAAACCACGGCAATCTTTTTGCCGATGGAGAGATTCTTGTAAAACATGATTGGCTGTTGATCCTCAACTGCTGACAAGCAGGTAAACAGTAGCGATCACATCCGTATGAGCTGATCCCGGCCATTCCTGACGGGAGATGGAAGGTTGCGAAAGCGGGGGAAGGACGATTTCGCGAGGCGCGCACTCTATCACAATATCGCCCAATCTTTCACCATATCTCACCAAATGAATGCAAGCTGATTTCCTTCACAACCAGACATTCATCACAAAATATTTATAGCGACCAAATCATTTCAAATAGTTAACCGATAAATGCAATCGAGGCAGTGGCATGGACAAGGGGCCATCAACTCGTTGTAATGACCAACATAATCCGATGGCGGAGCGCCATCTCCCTTCGTTGTAACAATTTGCTGTAACAAGAGGCCCTGTTTATGGATAACAGCTCGTATCTGTCTGCTTCAACTTGGTCTGCCCAGCTGCGTGAACAACTGCAGGCGCGGCCACTTACCGCCCTCGGTCTCTTTATCGCGCTGGCTGCCGTCTTGTTGCTGCTGTTGCAGAGTCTCATCATGCTCGCTACCGGCGAGGTGACCAGCGGCGTGCGCTACGGCCTGATCGGTGGTACCGCCGGGTTTGCCGCCACCGCCATCGGCGCCCTGCCCGCTCTGTTTCTGCGCTCGGTACCGCAAAAGGTTGAGGACACCATGCTGGGCTTTGCCGCCGGCATGATGCTGGCGGCCAGTGCCTTCTCCCTGCTGCTGCCGGGACTGGAGGCTGCCGAGGGGATCACTGGCAACGGCTTCAGCGCCGCCGCCGTGGTGGTGGTCGGCATGACCCTCGGGGTGCTGTTGATGCTGGGACTGGATCAGTTCACCCCGCACGAGCATGACAAAACCGGCCCCTGCGGCCCCGGCCATGAGAGCTGCTCCCGGGTCTGGCTGTTCGTCTTTGCCATCGCCCTGCACAACCTGCCGGAGGGAATGGCCATCGGGGTCAGCTTCTCGCAGGGGGATATGTCGGTGGGGCTGCCGCTCACCACCGCTATCGCACTGCAGGATATTCCCGAAGGACTGGCGGTGGCACTGGCCATGTGCGCCGCCGGTTTTCGCCCCTCGGTGGCGGTGCTGGTCGCTATCGCCAGTGGCCTGCTCGAACCGGTTGGTGCCCTGCTCGGGGTGGGGCTCTCCAGCGGTCTTGCCATCGCCTACCCCATCGGACTTGGGCTCGCCGCCGGCGCCATGCTGTTTGTGGTCTCGCACGAGGTGATCCCGGAGACCCACCGCAACGGTCACCAGACCTATGCCACCCTCGGCCTAATGGCGGGTTTTGCCCTGATGATGACCCTCGACACCGCGCTCGGCTAAAGGCCCCCTCTGATCTCTAACCAATGCTGTTGTTGTCACCTGCGGCGCCTCCATATGGGGCGTCGCACTTCATCTATCCTTTCGTTCGTGCCTCTCGGCGCCGACGCCATCTTTTGTTATGATCTACAGCAACTTAAATTCAGCCACACGGCTATCAAGACGAGGTCAGCAATGAAAGTAGGTATTATCGGCGCCATGGAGCAAGAAGTAGCCCTGCTGCGCAGCCAGATGAGCAACCCCACCACCCTGCAACTGGGCGGCTGCGAGTTTTATCAAGGGATGCTGGCAGGCAAAGAGGTGATCCTGACCCGCTCCGGTATCGGTAAGGTTGCCGCCAGCGTGGCCACCAGCCTGCTGCTGGAAAAATTCGCCCCCGACTGCGTCATCAATACCGGCTCTGCAGGCGGTTTTGCCCAGGATCTGCACATCGGTGATGTGGTGATTGCCAGCGAGATGCGTTTCCACGATGTGGACGTGACCGCCTTTGGTTACGAGATGGGCCAGATGGCGCAGCAACCCGCCGCCTTCCCCTGCGACGAGAAACTCATCGCGGTCGCTCAGGATTGCATCGCCGAGCAGGGCAAGCACCAAACCAAGGTCGGCCTTATCTGTACCGGCGATCAGTTCATGTACAAACCGGACGCCATCGCCAAGGCTCGCGCCGACTTCCCGCAGATGCTGGCGGTCGAGATGGAAGGGGCCGCGATCGGTCAGGTGTGCCACATGTTCAAGGTGCCCTATCTGGTGGTGCGTGCCATGTCCGATATCGCCGGCAAGGAACAGGTTGAATCCTTCGATGCCTTCATCGAAGTGGCCGGCAAGCACTCCGCCGAAGTGATTATCAAGATGCTCGGTAAGCTGTGATCGAGACCGGCTCGCTTGATTTGATGGCCGACGCCCTCCTTTCGACGATGGCGGCCATTCTGGTAGGGGCTGCCCTGCTGGAGGCGGTGATCCCGTGGCCATCCCATCTGCGTCTTTCGGCCGTCACGCCCTTGCTGACCCGGCTGGGGCGCAAGGTGCACAGGGCCGATGGCACGCCACGCCAGCAGCTGCAAGCAGGTATGTTTGCGATGCTGGTGGTATGGGTACCCTGCGCCGCCGGGCTCTGGTCATTACGCAATCTGGCCCTGAGCGAGCCGATCTTCGACCTGCTGTTCTTGCTGCTGATGCTCGAATCCCGTCCGCTGCGCGAACTCGCCCATGCCACCCGCTCGCTCGCCACCCAGGAGACCCTGCCGCTGGCAAGATTGCAGTCTGCCCACTGGCTCAAACGGGAGACCGGCAAACTCTCGGCCATGGGGCTCGCCAAAGCGGTGACGGAGAGCTGCGCCCTGCGTCTGGTCGGCCAATGGGCTGGCCCGCTGCTGGGATTTGCCCTGGCTGGCGTACAGGGCGCCCTGCTCTGGCGGCTGGTGCAGCTGATGAACCTGAGCTGGAGTCGCAAAGATCCCGCCTTCGACCACTTTGGTCTCGCCACCAGCGCCCTCTATCAGGGGCTCAATGCTCCCACCATCCTGCTGTTGGGGCTGCCGCTCCTGCTCCCGCGGCTCAAGCAGGCCGCACAGCTGCTGCGCAATGGTGCGCTCTGGCCCTATCCCACCATCGGGATGCTGTTGACGCTACTTGCTGACAAGTGCCGGATCCGCCTTGGCGGCCCCCGCTACTATCAGGGCACCTTGCAACGCTGGCCGATACTTGGCAGCGGTGATGACCCCGACGGTGAGTCACCGCGCAAGGTGCTCAATATTCTGCAAGGAATTGGCTGGGGCTGGTTGATGCTGGCGCTGCTTGTCACTGTGGCGAGGTTATTTCATGGTTAGATGGTTGCGATTGCCGCTCTGGCTGCCCTGCGTGTTGCTTGCCTGGTTGCCCGCTGCGCTGCAGGCAGCCACTCCGAGCCGGGTGGTGAGCGTGGTGCCCCATCTTACCGAGCTGCTTTATGACATCGGTGCCGGCGACAAACTGGTGGCCATCGACGATGCCTCAGACTATCCCCCAGAGGTCAAAGCTAAGCCAAAGGTGGCGAATTATCGCAGCATTAACGTCGAGGCAGTACTGGCGCAAAAGCCAGACCTCATTCTCGGCTGGCGCTCGGCTCAGTCACGGATGCTGGCTCCGCTGGAGCAGCTGGGTATCACGGTTTTCTACTCGGAGCCCACCAATTTTGCCTCGCTGGCGACCGAAATGCGGGCGCTGGGCAAATTGCTTGGGGTGGAGAAGAGTGCCAACGAAGCCGCCGATCGCTATCTGGCACGCCTGCATTACCTGCAACAGCGCTATGGCCAACCAACCGGTGTCAAGGTGTTCTACCAGCTCTGGTACCCACCGCTCACCAGCGTCAGTGGCAATGCCTGGCCGGCTCAGGCCATCGAACTCTGCGGCGGGATCAACATCATGGCGAATGCCAAGACCCCTTACCCTCAAGTGGACATGGAACAGGTGATCAGGGCCAACCCATCGCTGATCCTGGCGGGGAGTCAAGATCCTGACGCCCTGCGTCACTGGCAACAGTGGCCAAACCTTGATGCGGTGAAACATCACAGACTGATGCTGGTCAACTCCGATGAGCTGCACCGGTTCACCCCAAGAACCCTCAATGCAGTGGAGCAGATTTGCCAAACTATCCGGCTAAGCTCGCAAAGCACCAGCACATCTTGATACATCACTAATGATGAGGATCGACCTGAAGTGTTCTGGATGGCAACCAAATCTTTACAACTGTTTTTGTGTGAATGGATCACACTCTTTACAGAAAAAGCTGGTACTTTATTTGCTAGCATATGATTCATCTACTGTTTTTGAGACGAGATGCCCACAATGTTCAACGATAAAACGCTACTCATAACTGGTGGCACTGGCTCGTTTGGCCAGCGATTGGTCAAGACAGTACTGGAACGTTATAAACCCAAACGCCTTATCATTTATTCTCGTGACGAGCTGAAACAGTTCGAGATGCAGCAAGAGTTCAACGACCCCTGCATGCGTTATTTCATTGGGGATGTCAGAGACGCCAACCGCCTTACCATGGCAATGCGTGGAGTGGATTACGTGGTTCATGCAGCCGCACTCAAGCAAGTGCCCGCCGCTGAATACAACCCCATGGAGTGCATCAAAACCAATATCCATGGTGCTGAGAACGTCATCCAGGCAGCCTTGCTCAATCAAGTCAAAAAGGTTATCGCCCTCTCCACTGACAAAGCCGCTAACCCGATCAATCTCTATGGCGCCACCAAGCTGGCATCAGACAAACTCTTCGCGGCGGCCAACAACATTGCGGGTCAAGACCCAACCCGTTTTGCAGTCGTTCGGTACGGCAACGTTGTTGGTTCCCGTGGTTCTGTTGTTCCCTTCTTCCAAAAGCTGATTGATCAGGGTATTGATGCCTTGCCCATCACCCATGAGGAGATGACGCGTTTCTGGATCACCTTGCAGCAAGGGGTGGATTTTGTCCTAGACAATTTTGGGCGGATGAAGGGAGGGGAAATATTCGTTCCCAAATTGCCATCTGTTCGCATCACAGATTTGGCCAGCGCCATGGCACCAAACCTGCCACACAAGATCATCGGCATTCGCCCGGGAGAGAAGCTCCATGAAGTGATGTGCCCTGCCGATGATTCTTATCACACCTTTGAGTTTGGTGACTTCTTCGTGATTGGCCCAACCATCAACTTCAATAATCGCAACAACGATTTCTCCAAAACAGCGGCGGGCGAAAAAGGAAAAATGGTAGAACAGGGCTTCGAATATAACTCTCGCAGCAACCCTCATTTTTTCAGCATCGAACAGCTACAGAAGATGAACCAGAGTAAGGTAGCAGAATGATCCCCTACGGCCGCCAATCCATCAGCCAGGCAGATATCGATGCTGTTGTAGAGGTTCTCAAGTCCGACCTCCTGACCCAGGGGCCCGTTGTCCCCCGCTTTGAGCAAGCAGTAGCCGATTACTGTGGAGCCAAATTTGGGGTGGCAGTCAATTCAGGTACAGCAGCACTGCATATCGCCTGTCTAGCACTAGGCGTCGGCCACAGGGATTGGGTCTGGACATCGCCCATTAGCTTCGTTGCATCTGCCAACTGTGCTCTCTATTGCGGTGCACAAGTCGACTTCGTCGACATTGAGTCCGATACAGGGAACATGTGCGCAGTGGAGCTGGAGAGGAAACTGATTGCCGCCAAGGCAGAAGGAAAACTACCCAAGGTGGTCATACCGGTGCACTTTGCAGGCCTTCCCTGCGATATGAAAGAGATCCATCGCTTGGGGCAAGAATATGGCTTTCGGATCATCGAGGATGCCTGTCACGCCCTCGGCGCTCGCTATCACGATGAACCCACCGGCAACGGCCGCTACAGCGACATCACCGTCTTCAGCTTCCACCCGGTGAAGATCATCACCACCGGCGAAGGAGGGATGTCCATGACCAACGACCCTGCGCTTGCCAAAAAGATGCGCATGCTCCGCAGCCACGGCATCACCCGTGAACCGGAAGACTTTATCAATGAGCCGGATGGCCCCTGGTACTACGAGCAGCAAATGCTCGGCTTCAACTACCGGATGACTGATATCCAAGCGGCATTAGGGTTGAGCCAAATGGCCAATCTGGAGACATGGATTCACACGCGTAATGAGATTGCCCGGTACTACTTCGAAAGGCTGGCACCGCACCAGCTACCTCGTCATTTCAACACAGAGCGGCGTAGTGCCTTCCATCTCTATGTTCACCATGTAGCCCCTGAACAACGCAGTGCGCTCTTCCAAAAAGTACGTGAACAGAATATCGGTGCCAACGTGCACTATATGCCTATTTACAAACAACCTTGGTATCAAAATTGGACTCAAAAACCACTGCCCTCTACAGAGCAATTTTACGCAGGCGCAATGACCTTACCACTCTTTCCTTGCTTAACAAAAGCACAGCAATTGAAAATATGTAGTCTACTTTCATGTACAGGGCATTTAGCGCCTACCAATTGAAATACATAGAAAGCTTCGCGTGAGACCCAGCTCTCTCACCAAAAAGCGAAGCCTATAACCATTATCAATGCTAATCACTATCTGGAGTGAGGTGTCCTGACAAGATCGGACAGTCCCGTATCAAGCCGCCAGATCTGTTCTCCAATATCTCTTGGTGAATTCTGCCTGGCTGACATTGCCAAGTCATTAGTGCCGACGTTGGCGGTTATAAAAAATCTCGATGTATTCCTGAATTGCCGACTTGGCCTCCGCTCTCCTCTTAAATCGATGATGGTGAACTAATTCATTTTTAAGAGACCCCCAAAAACTTTCTATCGGGGCATTGTCAACGCAGTTCCCATCGCGTGATATGGAGGTCTGCATGCCAAATTGTACCTGGAGAGCCCGGGAAGCCTTGGCACAATACGGACTACCCCGGTCTGTGTGATGGATGAACCCAGCTGGCGGCCGCTTCTGCTGCACGGCGCGAAACAGGGCCTGGCAACCCGGTGGTCATGTTCTCTCCCATCGAATAACCCACTATTTCAAAGGTAAACACATCCTTGAGGCCTACCAAATAAAGCCAGCCCTCGTCGGTGGCGATATAGGTGATATCACCGGTCCAGACTTCGTTGGACTTGGTGGGCGAAAAAACCTGGCCAAGGATATTTTTGTAGTGGTCTAATCATCCCGGACACCATTTTAGGTGGTACAGTCGCCACCATGACCTGAGGTGTTCAATGACAAGATTACGTCGCTCATTTACTGCCGAGTTCAAACTGGAAGCCGCATCCCTGGTGCTCGACCAGGGATATTCTGTCCCTGAAGCCAGCAGTTCACTGGATGTCGGTGAAACCGTACTGCGCCGCTGGGTTCAGCAACTGCAATCCGAACGCTGTGGCACTACCCCAATCAGCAAAGCGCTGACTCCGGAGCAGCAGAAAATCCAGGAGCTAGAAGCCCGTATCAACCGACTCGAACGTGAAAAGGACATTCTAAAAAAGCTACTGCTCTCTTGATGGCGGACGATTAACCGTGAGCGCATGCAACAGCGCTGTGAGTTGCGCCGTTTGTTCAAAGAAAGCCGGAACTCAGCGGGCAGCCGTGCCTTGATGTCGATGATGTGGGAGTGGGGTATCAGATTGGTCGAGTCAAAGTACGTAACCTGATGAAGGAAGCCGAGTTGGTATCCAAGCAACCGGGCGCTCATCGCTATCAGGTCACTCGGTCTGAACGACCGGACATTCCCAATCTGCTGGCCCGTGAATTTGATGTCCAGCAACCCAATCAGGTGTGGTGTGGCGATATCACCTACGTCTGGGCCGGTGGTCGCTGGCATTACCTGGCAGCGGTTCTTGACCTGCACACCCGGCGGGTCGTGGGG
>NZ_CAWMRY010000068.1:0-8644 GCF_963870295.1 Aeromonas sp. ANP5
AAACCCACTGCACCTGACGGGCGGCGTTGCCATCGGCCCGGTAGCTTTGTTGCTGCACCAGCTGGTCACCGTCCCAGCGATAGTGGACGCGGGTTATTGCGGTAAGTTGGCTCACCTGACCCTCCCGCTCCTTGCAGATACGCCGACCAAAGGGGTCGTAGCGGTAACGCCAGCGGCTACCATCTGGCAGGATGACCCGTTGCAGGCGGTCAAAGCCATCCCACTCAAATTGTGTGGTCTGAGGCCGGAAACCGGGGCGTGATACCACCTTCTCACTGAGCCGACCGCACTTGTCGTAGCGGTATTGATTGGGCCCTATCTGGCTGACCCTGCCCGCTGCGTCATAACGGCGCAGGGGCTCGGCCTGCGCCTGCTGGCTGGACAGCGGTTGCCCATCGCTTGGCAGAATATGGGAGAGCTCGCAGAGGTTCAGCTCGCTGTCATAACCAAATAGCCGAGCCTGACGCTCGTGACCGCGCTTGCTGCGCTCGGCCACCACCTGGCCGTTGCCATTGAGCTTCCAGCCCTGTTCACCCCAGTGGCTGTCGTTAACCCCAACCAGCCGGTCGAGGGCATCATACTGGTAATGACGCGACAGAGTGTCTGGCACAGCGCCACTCGCTGGCACCAGGGATTGAGAGAGCAAAAGCCCGGTGGAGCTCCACCCTTGATTGAGGGCAAACCCGGCCTCGCTCTGACGCACCTGCTCATGCCCTTGCCGGTCGTGAGCAAACTGCAGGGGCTGGCGGCTACCCACGGTGAGCTGGGTCAGACGCCCTTGCTGCCAGGACAGCCCCAGCGGCGCCAGCAAGCCGGTGATGGCCTCACGCTGGCCCGCCTCGCCATAATGGCTCTCTATCGTCTCGCCATTGACGCGCTCGCAGACCACCCGGCCCAGTGCATCCCACTCGTATTCCACCACCGCATCGGCGTTGCTGGCCCGCAGCAGACGACCGGCGGCATCATAAGCAAAGTGGGTTTCACTCTCTTTTGCCCTCGCCGTCGGGTCACTATGCTCGCCCTGGGCTCGCCAGGCTTCAATTCGAGCCAGTCGCCCCAACACATCATAGTGATAGTGCAGCTCGCGATGATCCGGTGCCCGGCGCAGTATTAACTGTCCCGCCACATCGTAACGGTAGTCATAGCGACGCCCGTCATAGTGCACTTCCGTTGCGACCCGGCCGCAGGCATCAAACTCATAGTGCCAGTGATGCCCCTGACTGTTGGTGACACCGGCAAAATCGCTCTCGGCGTTGTAGTGATAGCGGGTAGTGGCACCCAGCGGGTCGGTTACGCTCTGAAGGTTGTCAAAGGCGCCATAGGTCAGTTGGTGGTGATGGCCCAGCGCATCGGTCAGCCGAACCAGATTGCCTTCGATGTCGTAATCAAAGCGACTCTCGGTACCATCTTCATAGATGACCTTGCTGGGTTGCCGAGCGTGGTGACGATACTCCCAGCGACGTACCAAAGCACCTTGTTCACCCTCCTGATAACGGGCGACCAGACGGTCTTGCTGGTCATAGACAAACCGCCAGGGAACGCCGTTAGCTGGCTCGTAACGAACCGGCAAGCCTTGCTCCCCATAATGCCACTGGCTGCGCTGACCAACCGAGTCGGTCACCGCAGCCAGCAAGCCCTGAGGAGTATATTCATGACGCCAGCACTGACCCAGCGGGTTAGTCACCGCCTCAACGAGCCCCTGAGGGTTATAGCTGTATTGCCAAGGCTGACCGAGCGGGTCGATATAGGCCAGCAGCCTGCCCGCGTCATCGTAGCCATAACGGTGGGCACTGCCATCGGGTAAGGTCACGCACGTCACTTGACCCCACGCGTTGCGTTCAAACTCGGTGCGCTGACCCAGGGGGTTAACCAGTGCAGTCAACTGATTGTTCACCCATTCAAAGCGGGTCTCGCCGCCATCCGGCTCACGGCGTAGCAGGATATTGTTGCGCTCATCGCGCACATAGGCGGTGACGCCACCAAAAGCGCTGTGGTAATAGCTGGTGAGATTGGCATCATCATAACGGAAATGGTCTTTCCAATAGTCGCCTGCACAGCGGTTGGCCAGACAGCGGCCTTGCGAGTCATAGTCGTGTTCGACCCAGGTTTGGGCTAGATCACTCCAACGGATGAGCCACCCTTGCGGTGAGTATTGGTAATCAAAGCTGCGTCCGGCACCCGCCCTGACCCGCAGCAAGGCGCCGCTGTCGTCATATTCATAACGGGACAGCTCACGAGGTGGGTCAAACTCCGACACCACCAGGGTAAGCGCAGAGACGTTGCGCCCCTGATGGCTGACCCGAATATGGCGACCATCGGCCAACAAGATGCGCACCAGGCGGCCCCGCTCCCACACCCAACGTACCTGGTTGCCACTGGCATCACTCATGGATGTGAGATAAAGGTGGGGGCCACGGGCATGCTCGAAGCCATAACGACGACCATCCAGATGGTGCAGTTGCAGCAGCCCTTTGAAGCGGGTCAACCGCCACTCCGGGTTGGAGGGGCTGTGTGCCCACTCACCTTCGTCAGGCAGGGTAAAGAAGGCCTGGTTGAACTCGCCATCGGTGAAGATGACCATGCCCTCTTGCAGCTCCAGCGACATATCCCATTCCGTGCGCCAGAGAGTCCCCAGAATACCCGGACGACGTTGCCCACCCGAGCGGTAGTAACGGGCCAATCCGACTGGCAACAAGCTGGCCAGGCGCCAATCTTCGCGCTGTTCAAACACGAAACCGGTGGCCATATCGACCGGGTCACTAGCGCATTGTGTATTTTTTGACACGGCACAGTTATTACCATCTGCCTGCCCGGCGCGGGTCTTTTCGGCGGGTGGTTTACCTGCATCATGTCCCTCGCCCTTGTTGCGACCGGCATTAAAGCCTTCTGGCACTTCGGCTCGCCCCTTAGCCCTAGGTGAACCGGTGACACGTGTCACAACCTTGCCAATAAACTCGTCAAATTTCGCAGCGATATAGGCAAGGGATGCATCAAATTTTGCCGAGAGTTTTGCCAGTGCATGGATAATCCCGGTGATTTGCTCCTTCATCATGGCAATTAGCCAGCGGTTGCTGGCAGGGTCTATCAGCATTTTTTTCAATGCTGCAATCACCTGCTGCAAAATGGCTTTGGCTTGTTGACCATATTTCTTTATCTCGGCTCGCAGCTTCATCAGCCCTTTAATCAGATTGCCATTGGAAAGACTACGAATAATTCGTATCGCCTTCTGGATTTCTTTCACATCCCCCAATGCCCTGATAATGGCTCGTCCACTGATTTTGATGGCATCCCCAAAGCCAGGTATCACTCCAATCAGGTTCAAGACGCCGTCGGCCACATGCAGATTATCACCCAGCTTGGCCGGTGTTTTGTAAGTGTCATAACCCCACTCACCAATGGAGTAGAGGTCGATGACCTGACCAACCACTGGCACAAATCCGAGCAACACTTCGCACACCAGGAGCACCGCTTCATTACTACTGGCCTTGTCACCCAATTCTGCAGCAAGACTGTGGTGTATCTTGTTGACCGCTACTTTAAGCTCGCGGCTGCCTTTGTTAATTTTTTTATCCAGTGCCCAAAAGCGCTTGTAAGCCTGGTTGTACTTATCCGGGACACTATTGAATATTCCACCGAGCATGCCGACGTTATCGACATCCACCTCATCTGCATCACTGTCAGAGGCGTCATACTCAATCAATCCTTGCTGACGCAAAATGAGAAACAGTGTGAAGTATTCACCTGCCAACGCAGCATAAGCGGGGTTGGATTGAAACACTGGGTTATTTTGTAGCGTTTCCTTGGGTTTAAATTCGTCACTTCCTTCTTCCAATAACAACTCGAAGGTGCCACACCCCATATCATAAATTCGACACAGCCCCTTGCTATCCGTTTTTCCTTTTATAACAGTCTTGTTACTGTCGGTCAGTACAAACGGTGCATTGGGAACAGGTTTACCATCATCATAGTGATAATGAATAATCACTTCGCAGCCACATTTTACGCAACCACCTGAGATGATGTTATCGGTTGAGAAGTTCTTTTTGGCTGCTTCATCACTGGACAGCAAACTGGCTGTTTTATTTTTATTCATGATTCCCTCAACCTATCCCTTATCCAACACGCAAAGTGCTTGCTCAAATAACCTGTCCATGCGGCTTTGTTGCCCAATTAATTCAGCCGGTTCAGCCATTATTTTTTTTGCCCAGGGAAGCGCCATAAATTCCGCAGGCATTTCCAGCTTTAGGCTCAAGAAGCGAATGACATCCTGCTGATTTTTGAACCCATGGGAGAACGCCTCTTGTTCGCCGTCTTTGATAAAAGAGAATAATTGCTCTGGTTGCCACCCCTTAACCACCGGATGATGCGCCTGGATATGTGCGGCATACTCATCGTGTGCAATGCTGTCTGACAGCGAGTTCAATGCAGTCCACTGTACGGGTGATAACTGTTGCGGTGCATGCCCAGCGAGGTCATGTTCGACCCGGTCAATAATCTGGAGATACTCACAACTCCCCTCCGGTGACATATCAATGATGGTGGCGATGGGACCAAACAGCGCAGTGGTCTCAGCAGGGGAGCTTGCCATCAAGAGGGGTTTGACCACCTGCCAATCACTGAGCCGCAAGATGGCAGTTTCATCTTCAGGGGTTGTTATCCAGGACCACTGGCGCAGATGTGCCAGTAATGCTTGCAACTGTTGTAGCGGCGTATAGGCCAACATGAACCAGTCGAGTTGTAGCAGCAGTCCCCAGCCTGGTTGATGGATGACAAGGCGCTGGAGTTCTGGCCAATTTCGTCGATGAACGGGGATGAGATAAGGGGAAATAGTGCTATGCAGCTTTCCCGTCTCTCCCCAATACAACCTGGTCTGCTCAAGGCTACCGCCCCATTTTTCTGCCAGGCTAGGCACAGCCTCGTTGATGGCCGCTTCGGCAAACATGAACAAACCTTGCCCATCAAGCAACTGCTGCAACTCATCATCCTGATACTTGCCAGATATCATCACCTTTTTTGCCTTCACGTCTTACGCTCCTTTGTCGTCAGCCAGGCCAAACATCCATTCACGTCGATGGAAGTGGGTCCGTGAATCACTGACCAGCGCGGCATCCATTTTGAATTTTTTAATGGCCATCGATAACGAATAGTGAGAAACCAATTTAATAAACTGAGGGTGCCGATAATAATCCGAACCTATGATCCAGCAGTGTGCCGACCAGGACTCCCACTCATCTTCAGATGCAGCAGGATAAAACTCATTTGCCAAAAGAATACCGCTTATGAAACGCTGCTCTAGCCATGTTATATCCAGCAAAAATGGATAGTATTCACTGGCTCTAACGAATAAAGCTTTGGTCAAATATTGGTAACGCGCTTGGTTGGTCAGTACGCGATAAGCCTCGGTGCTCAACCTGTTTTCATATACATGCAACGGTATATTTTGAGCCGAAACTGACATACTAATACACTCAAACTGTGAGTTTGAATAACATGTATCGACTACTTCGGGAATATATATCTTCCCAAAAGGAGATTCAAACCTCTGCCTCATTGACACATCTGCCATTGACAGCCAAGTTTTTAGCGTAGCCGGTTCATGAAAGGGGAAGAAGAAATGCCGACCATCGGGATAAACACAAGTATGACGATGTAAGCAAGCTTGCTGTATGTCGTCTATTTCGGCTGTTGCCGTGAACAACACAACCCCCGTACCAGGGTAGTGTTGATGGGATAAAAGCCATAACAACAGGCTTTCTGTTGCTGAACCTTCTTTTATAGAAAGCAATAGTAATTCAGTAACCGGATAGCACTGCACACCATAGTCATTGGGCAATAGCCGCCACTCTTCTTGGCATTGTCGATACAGAGTTTTCCAATAAGCCATGCAGCCATCGAACCTACTGACATCAATAATGGCATATACATTGGCAGCCTCATTCCTGACTATGTCGAATATAGGTAATGACATTAGAACCGATTGCCTAGTTATTAAATTAATTGGAGGTATTTATCACATCTAAACATGACAAATAACTTAGTGATGAGAAGAGCGATAATGAGAGTGGGTGTATGGTGTCGGTGAAGTCACAGAAAACATTACCTTCAATGTCGAGGTTATAGGGCAGTCTTTCCTGCCCCATTGGTCTCACATCACTATATCTTCTCACCCTTGGCCCAACGTTCGCGTACTTCAGCAGGCGTCAACGGAGGGAATTTAATACCTTTATCTACCAAAAACTGTTTCACCTTAAGCGCCCAAGGATACTGTGGTGATGACTTATCCATCAGTGACAGGCTATCTTCCACCGAGAAAGCCAAATCAGAGCCCCCGCTGTCTCTCATCCGGTAATCAGCTCCGTGCTGTAACAGCCAGTAAACAACTTCATATTGATTGATATAGGCGCCATACAATGCGCTATTACTACCTGGACCATCAGTCAAATTAAGATCTGCACCACGTTCCACCAATAACTTGATATCGGCCCAACGTGCTTCACCGATAGCATTGAAGATGGCAGGTTCATGATCACCATTGAGTGAGTTAGGGTCGCCACCGGCATCCAACATCATTCTTAGTAAGTTGGGGTATTTAGAGCCGGCGACCATAGCCACACAATTGCCACCAGTACCAAATTTGAAATTAGGATCTGCCCCCAGTTTCAACGCCAGCTGAATAGCTTTTTCATCTTTAGTGTTGACCAACCAAAGCAATGGAGTTGCTCCCGGAGGCTCTATATCTCTAATATTGAGATCAACACCTTGTTCAATTAACCGGCGCGCCGTCGTTTCATCACCACGCTGAATGGCTTCCAGAACTTTCACTACTGGGGCAGGGAAAAACTCATCGGCTTGCATACTTTTCCCTCCTACTTGGCACGCAAATAACATGCTCAGTATGGTGCCCCAGAAACTCGTCAGACAGTATCTCGACCTCAAGTTAGACCTTCTCACCCTTGGCCCAGTGTTCGCGTACTTCAGCAGGTGTCAACGGGGGAAATTTCACACCTTGGTCAATCAAAAACTGTTTCACCTTGAGCGCCCAAGGGTACTGAGGCGAGGACTTATCCATCAGTGACAAGCTATCTTCTACGATGTAGGCCAGATCGGCGCCTACAGCAGCTCGTATCCTAAAATCGGCGCCATGCTGTAACAACCAGTAGACAACTTCATATTGATTGATAAATGCACCATATAACGCACTATTACGGCCAGGACCATCAGTCAAATTAAGATCTGCACCACGTTCCACCAATAACTTGATATCAGCCCAACGCGCCTCACCGATCGCATTGAAAATGGCTGGCTCCTTAGTACCACTAAGTGAGTTAGGGTCGCCACCGGCATCCAGCATCATTCTTAGTAAGTTGGGGTATTTAGAGCCGGCGACCATAGCAACACAATTGCCACCAGTACCAAATTTGAAATTAGGATCTGCCCCCAATTTCAACGCCAGCTGAATGGCTTTTTCATCTTTAGTGTTGATCAACCAAAGCAATGGCGTTGCTCCCGGGGCTTCTGTATCTCTAATATTGAGATCTACTCCTTGTGCAATCAACCGGCGCGCCGTCGTTTCATCGCCACGCTGAATAGCATCCAGCACGCTGACAACTGGTGCAGGAAAAAACTCACTGGCCTGCATACTGTTTCCTCCCACTTGGCATGCTGATAACAAACCCAGCACTCCTATGCAGAGTACTTTCAAACGAGAAACCCATATCATTTTACTCCTCCAAGTTTGCTGGTAATGGTACCGATATCCTCACTCTTCTGCCCTTCAATCCCGGCAATCACTTGATCCATACCGTGGCGAGCTATGGGGTTTCCCCCTTGCGAGGGCAAGGGTAACATCTTGCCAGCAGCAGGGGGGAGCGCCCCTCCTGCCAGCAGCAGGCTTCCCAAGGCACCACCAACAGCAGCCCCGCTCGAGCCCCCTATCGCACTGCCAATGCCGGCAAACAGAGTGGGGACGGCCAGCTTTCCCAACCCTTGTCCCATGGTAAGCACCTCACCGTCCACCGCCTGAGTTGTGATCAGCTCCCCTATCTTATCCAACGGCAGCCCCCCTTTTCGGCTGACGGTATTGGCATGTAAACCGGCAGCGTTGAATGTATACCCAGGTATTCCGGTAACACCAACGCCAGCTGAAGTTAACCCTCCACCCAATGAGTGGCCAACTGCCACAAGCGGTGAGGATGGCGAAGCCACTGCAAGTTTCACTTGCCGAGCCAGATCCATCGCCTTATTGTATTGTTTGGTTTCTGCTCCAACTAATCCTTGAGCAATGTTCGTCATCCAATCCATTTTACCGGTCACCGGGTTGTTGGTGCCCCGATAGGTGAGCATGGTTTCGTTGTTGACAGAGGACTTAAATAAAGCCGCTCCAAATCCGCTCTCTTTATCAGTAAATTCGGCCGCCTCTAAACCAGGAATTTTTTTTGTATCAATCAGCTCGAGTCCAACGGGTGCTGCAGGCAAGTCAGTTAGCGCACCGCGATTAAATTCATCAACGGCATAGACATACTGCGCAGC
The DNA here is from genome assembly GCF_963870295.1 of Aeromonas sp. ANP5. Taxonomy (NCBI): domain Bacteria; kingdom Pseudomonadati; phylum Pseudomonadota; class Gammaproteobacteria; order Aeromonadales; family Aeromonadaceae; genus Aeromonas; species Aeromonas sp. ANP5. The sequence goes on from NZ_CAWMRY010000068.1 coordinate 8,530, forward strand.
CTCAGCACGTAGGATACTGTCATTGTTAAAGCCCAGACGTTTACCGGCATCTGCCAATCCCGGTACCTTGGCGGCGCGCTCGGATAATTGTTTACGCGCCTGATAGCGCAGCTTG
>NZ_CAWMRY010000069.1:0-6540 GCF_963870295.1 Aeromonas sp. ANP5
CGGGACAGGTGATTGATAAAAGCCGCAGGCAACGCCCGTTGCTGCCACTCTCTGACGAGTTAGCCATGCAGCACAGTGAGCTCGATGCGGTCGATTCCTTGGCGGGCTGTTTGCCCAGAGTGCTGGAGAAGCTTGCCCAGTCTGACCGGGATATTCTCAGGCACTGTGATTTGGAGGGCATGAAGCAGGCGGACTATGCCGCCCGATACGGTTTGACCCTTGCCGCCGCCAAGTCGCGTCTGTTGCGAGCCAGGGAGCGCTTGCGTCAGCAGCTCTCTCTGGACTGTCAGGTCAGGTTGGATAGCTTGGGACGAGTCTGCTGTTTCACCCCTGCGGTGAAGTAAGCCATGAACGATGCTCAGCAAAAAGGCCAAGGTGTTCTCCTTGGCCTTTTCTTTATTTTTTCTTGGCTTCGGCCAGGTACTCATCCAGAGTTTCCTGGCTTGCAGCCTTGACCGTCATGCCATTGGGGCCTGCCCCGATATTGCTGAACTGTTTTGCCGGTTCGCCATGTTGCTTGAACTCTTCCAGCTCTGGCGAGCCTTCTTTAAAGACCCACAACCGCCCATCTTCCACTTCGGTGACAAAACCGGGCAGGTTGAATTCGCTCGCAAAGGCGGCGGTGCCAAGCAGACTAAAGCCCAGCAGGGCGGCGGAAGCGACGATTTTCTTCATGCTCATTTATCCATGTTGGTTGATTAATTTTTATTAATCATCGCCGGGGAGTATGACGAGAATATGACAGTACCCAGGTCAGGTTGGCGTAGGTCAGAAAATTAAAGAGCATCCTTTTCGCGGCTTGCACGTCCTCCTCGTAATGCGCTGCGCATAGTCTGATGAGGATATGAAAATCGCTGTGCGATATGAGGTTTGGGTAACCAAAACTTGAGGTTTGTAAGTCAATATTCAGGAGTAAGTGATGAGTTCTCTTGGCATTCAGAAAATCAGGGATGATTCAGTCGAGTGGGCATTAACCCACGGTGTCGCCTTTAAAGCGTCGCTCTATTCTGCCGTGCATACCCCGTTTACCCTGACGCCTACACCGATTAGCCGGGGAGACTACCAGCATTTGAAACGTGCGGCTCAGGCCTTGAGCAAGCTGATCTATGCCGTCTCTGAGGATCATGGTTTTTTATACGATGCCATTCACCCCATCACGGCAGGCGATCCCTTCTTCTCAGCCCTGCTCAGCATGCATCAACAGATACACTCATCAGCCACCAAGGCACCCCGGCTGCCACTGCTTATCATGCGCAGCGACTTTATGGACGACAAGCGAGATGGCCACAAGCTGGTCGAGTTCAATGGCATCGCCGCTGGTATGGGGCCATTTGGTCAGCGAATACATGAACTGCACCACTATCTGCAACGGCAATGGCCTGCTGAATATGCGCAGTTGTCACCCGAGGCAATGGGTGAGCTTGTTGGCAATGACGCCATTGAAGGATTATCAGCTGGCATTGCCGAGGCCACCTTCAAGATTAAGCGTGAGTTTGGCGACACTGGCCCTGCCAGGTTTCTGATGATTGTGCAGGAGCATGAAAACAATGTGTTTGATCAACACCTGTTTGAGCTGGCACTCCAGCGCAAAGGAATTGAGACCCAGCGCAGAACCTTTCGTGAACTGCATAATCGACTGAGCACGGGCTCCAACAACAGATTGACCCTCGATGGTGTCGGCCCCCTCGATACCGTCTACCTGCGGGCCGGATACCAATATTCGGATTATGAGGCAGCCGATCTCAACGAGCAGAGATGCTGTCAGGCGCTGATGGCGACCCGTGTATTGATTGAGCAACACAGAGTCGCCGTCAATGCCACGGTCGCCCAGCAATTAGCGACCAGCAAGCGAGTACAAATGCTGCTGTCGTGTTTGGGAGAAGAGGGATTCGCTGCATTTGGCTTGACCCCGCAAGACGCCGATACCGTGAGAGGTGTTCTGGGTGAGATGCATCCTGTTACCCCTGATAGCGCATGCTTTATCAAAACGGCCCCCTCCGATAGCTGGGTACTTAAAAACCAAGGGGAAGGCGGTGGGCATTGTCTGTTTGGGGCAGACATCCTGGCAAAATTGGAGACACTGGAGCCTCGGCAATATCAGGCCTGGGCATTGATGAGCCGATTGCATCCCGTTCCCAGACCGATGCCAGCCTGGATAGTGCGTAGAGGAGAGTTATATCGGGTGACGGATTTGATCAGTGAGCTGGGGATCTTCACTGTTCAGAGCGATGGCCATCCTGCCTGCGCGGAGCAGAGCTTTGCGGGATATCTCATTCGTAGCAAATCGGCCGAATCGACAGAAGGCGGTGTTCATAGCGGGCAAGGTGTCCTTGACTCGCTGGTATTCAGTGATTGATGGAGCAGAGTGCTGGGCTCAAACCATGAGATCACTGCGCTAGCAAAAAAAGACGGAAAATATGCGCATCCTTTGCTGACATGCAACGTCTTCTGGATAACACCGATGTTGATGGAGCCATTATGTTGCAGATTTTCACCGACCTCGCCAGTTGGCTGGTCTACGAGCAGTTGGGCCTGAACCCACAAACCAAGCTGGGGGATGCGCTGCATTTCTTCGTGGAGGATGTGAGCAAGATTTTTGCCCTACTGCTGGTCATGATCTATATCGTGGCCATGCTGCGGGCCTCCCTGAATGTCGAACGGGTGAGGGACTATCTGGCGGGCAAGCATAGAGGGTTGGGCTATCTCCTGGGCTCCGGCTTTGGTGCCATCACCCCCTTCTGCTCCTGTTCGAGTATCCCGGTATTCCTCGGCTTTACCTCAGCCGGTATCCCGCTCGGGATCACCATGGCCTTTCTCATCACCTCACCGCTTATCAACGAAGTGGCCGTTCTGTTGCTGGTCAGTCTGCTGGGCTGGAAGTTCACCCTGATTTACGTGGTGGTCGGCATGGCGGTTGGCATGCTGGGTGGGGCCTTTCTGGACAAGATCAAGGCCGAGCGCTGGCTGGCCGATTTTGCCGCCGAGGCCCTCAAGCAAGGGCAGCATCAGCAAGGTGATATCGTCCAGCCGCATGCCGATGCCCCGCGCCTCTCGCTGGCCAAGCGTCATGCCTTTGCCAAAGAGGAAACCCTCACCATCTTCAAACGGGTGTGGCTCTGGGTCATCGTCGGGGTCGGGCTCGGCGCCGCACTCCATGGCTTTGTCCCTGATGGCTGGCTTGCGGCTCACCTGGGGGCAGGCCAATGGTGGTCAGTTCCGGCTGCCGTGCTGATCGGCATTCCCCTCTACTCCAATGCGACTGGTGTGATCCCGGTGATGGAAAGCCTGATCGTCAACGGGCTACCCATCGGCACCACACTGGCGTTTTGCATGAGCACGGTGGCGGCCAGTTTTCCTGAATTTATTCTGCTCAAACAAGTGATGAAGTGGCAGTTACTGGGCACCTTGCTGCTGGTGCTGCTGGTCTCCTTCACGCTGGTTGGGTGGGTATTTAACTTCGTATCGCCGTTAATTTCTTGATGAGGAGTATGAGATGAAACATGTAAAAGTGCTGGGCATGGGCTGCGCCAACTGCAAGAACACCGTTCAACTGATCCAGCAGGTGGTGGATGAGCTGGGGGTCGAGATCCAGCTTGAGAAAGTCGAGTCCTTGCCCGAGATCATGAAGTACAAGGTGATGTCTACGCCAGCCGTCGTCATCGATGACAAGGTGGTACATGCAGGTGGGATCCCGGCCAGAGAGGCAGTGCAACGCTGGTTCTGATACGCGCAGGGGCGGGATGACCCGCCCCTGCTGCTTGATTACCTCAGCAATAACAGAGAGGTTTTGGCCGTTTTCAGTATGCCTGTGGTGGTGCTCCCCACGATGAACTGCCTGATCCGTGAGTGACCGTAAGCCCCCATCACAATAAGGTCGCAACCTACCTCTTCTGCATGCTGGCAAACAACTGGCACCACCTCTCCTTGCAGCAGCATTGCTTCAACTCTGATACCTGCACTTTTCAACACCTGTTTGGCTTGAGCCAGCTGGCGTTCATACTCGTCACTCGGTTCGGCAACCATAACCAGCTCACACTCCAGCCCCTTGAGCAGTGGACTGCTTGCGATCAACTCCAGTACCTTCTTGGCGGTCGGGCTGGCGTCATAGGCAAACAGGAAGCGACTTGGGGCCTGAAAGCCTGGCTGCACAACCATGATGGGATTAGCCAGGGTACGGATGGCGCTCTCGATATTGCTACCAATCAGTTCGTGGGCATGGGCCGTGCCCTGCTTACCCATGATCAATATCCGCATATCGGATGAGAGTTCCTGGGTCGTCTCTACCAGTTGGCCGTGGCGTTGCAGGGTCTCGATCGCTGTCATGCCCAAGTCAGCTAGATACACCTTGCCGCTGTTGAGTAACACCCGTCCCCGTTCATGGGCGAGACGGCTGCGTTGGTGATCCAACTCGGCGAGCTCCTTGAGCAGATGCTCGCGACTGCCAAGTCCGATGTTGCCGGAGAGATCGGCCGCCCTTCAAACTCGTTCTTTTCCATTACGTGCAGCAGAGTGATAGGTAGCCCAGTGTTGGTAGCGGCCCATGCCGCTGCATCACACACGGCTGTCATGGCTGGGGAGCCATCAATACAGGCAAAAATGTTTGTCATGATAAGTTCCTTCTTGTGATCAGTGGCCAGCCAGCAGCTTTTCAACTTCTTCCGGTTTGTCGTGTACCCCGAAGCGGTCGACTATGGTGGCACTGGCCTCGTTGAGACCGATGATCTCCACCTCGGTTCCCTCGCGGCGGAACTTGATGACCACCTTGTCCAGTGCGGTGACGGCGGTGATGTCCCAGAAATGGGCGTGGGTGAGGTCGATCACCACTTTCTCAACCACCTCCTTGAAATCAAATCCGGCAAAGAACTGCTCGGCACTGGCGAAGAACACCTGTCCGCGAACCAGATAGGTGCGCACTTCTCCATGGAGTTCGCTGTCGCTCTTGACCAGCATGAAGCGGGCAACCTTGTTGGCAAAGAACAAGGAGGCGAGCAGCACCCCGACAAATACCCCAAGTGCCAGGTTATGGGTAGCGACCACTACCGCCACCGTTGCAACCATCACGATATTGGTAGAGAGAGGGTGCTTTTTTAGATTGCGAAGTGAATCCCAGGAGAACGTCCCGATAGAAACCATGATCATCACGGCTACCAGGGCCGCCATGGGGATTTGGCGGATCCACTCATCCATGAAGACCACCATCAGGATGAGCAGGGTGCCTGCAACAAAGGTGGAGAGGCGGCCACGGCCACCGGATTTGATGTTGATGATGGACTGACCAATCATGGCGCAGCCCGCCATGCCACCCATCAGGCCCGCGCCGATATTGGCGATCCCCTGGCCCTTGCACTCGCGATTGCGGTCGCTGCTGGTATCGGTCAGGTCATCGACAATGGCCGCCGTCATCATGGATTCGAGCAGACCGACCACGGCCAGACCTGCGGAATATGGGAAGATGATGGCCAGTGTTTCCAGATTGAGCGGCACTTCCGGCCACAGGAAGATAGGCAGGGTATCGGGCAGCTCGCCCATGTCGCCCACGGTGCGGATATCGATACCCATGGTGATGGCCACTGCCGTCAGGAGCACGATGCAGAGCAGCGGAGAAGGCACTAGGCTGTGTTCTCAAAATGCTGGTTTTCTGTCCACACATAACTCGCGCAAGTAGCGAAGGCAGAAAGCCAGTTTGATAAAGGCTGCAAAACTCTTGGCTAGCTTTTCATATCTCGTTGAAAACCGGCGAAACTTCTTCAACCAACCGAAGCACCGCTCCACGACATTGCGCCTGCGGTAATGCACCTTGTCCAGTACCAATGGACGCCCCTTATGGCGCCGTTGCTGGTCGCTGCGTTGCGGAATGACCGCTTTTATCCTTCTCCGCCGTAGCTCGGCTCGAAAGGCTTTGCTGCTATAGGCCTTGTCTGCGGCAAGATGCGCTGGCCGTGTTCGGTAGCGACCTGATGACGTTGGTATCCTCGCCATGGCCAACGCGCTTGTTGCATAGCTGATTTCTGCTGATTGCCCCGGTGACAGGCAGAAGCTCAGTGGTAAGCCATGACCGTCCGTGACCAAGTGAATTTTGCTGCCGAAACCTCCCCGCGAACGGCCAAGGGCTTGATTCATTGAGGTGTTTTTTTACGTGCACCGGCAGCATCTTTGGATGCTCTGACATTGGAGCCGTCCAGGCACCACAGGTCGAAATCGATGAGCCCTTCTTCATTGAGCTTGAGTTGCAGCGCTTCCAGAATGGCATCAATCCGGCCTGCATCCTGCCAACGCCGGAAGGTGTTGTAGACCGAATTCCATGGTCCGAAACGTTCTGGAAGGTCTCGCCAAGGAGCTCCGGTGTGGAGTATCCAGAGAATGCCATCGAGCACTTGGCGCGGTTCACGGGTAGGGCGCCCGATCAGGCTTCGAGAAGGAAACTGGGGCTCGATAAGCCCCCATTGTGCATCAGTCAGCTGATAACGGCGGGACACGGAATGGATCTTAAGCTGTTGAGAAGATGTGAGATTATATCTTCATCACTTTAAGAACACAGCC
>NZ_CAWMRY010000070.1:0-5874 GCF_963870295.1 Aeromonas sp. ANP5
ACATGGCCTTTACGTGGGCCATCCCCGCCCCTGTTTGGCGGCGCACATACCGCCTTTCAACCGCTCATAACCGGACTGTGCAGCCCGACCAGCGCCGGCCGCCGTCCGACAGCTTGTGACCAGCCAGCGCCATCCGGCCCTTCGCATCCCGGCATCCCTGCCTATAATGCGGGCTCAAACACACAGAGAGGATTAATCCATGGGCTTTATCACCTGGATCGTATTGGGACTGTTGGTGGGTATTCTGGCGAAGTGGATCATGCCGGGTCGCGACGGTGGTGGTTTCTTTATGACTGCCCTGCTGGGGATTGTCGGCGCCATGGTTGGCGGCTATGTGGGTACCCTGCTGGGGCTGGGCTCGGTGACCGGTTTCAATATCCCGAGCATCGCGCTGGCGACCGTGGGTGCCCTTATCGTCCTGTTTGTCTTCAACAAGATCCGCAGCTGACCCCCAACGCCATCTATGTGTAGATAAACAGGGCACCGAGAGGTGCCCTCTCTTTTTTTTATCGCCCTCACGATGTTGCCAACGGCAAGATCAGCCTCACCAGCAAGCCCCCCAGCTGGGTGCTCGGCAGCAACACCACTTCGCCGTGGTGGTAGTGGGCGATATCGCGTACCAGCGCCAGACCCAGCCCCGCTCCCGGCTGTTCACTCCCCTGCTCGAGGCGCTGGAACGGCTGCCAGACTCGCTCCGCCAGCTCGGGGGCGATGCCGGGGCCGCTATCCTCCACCTCCAGCCAGATCTGCCCGTTGCTTCGCACCACCCGCGCCGTCACGGTGCCGTGGGGTGGGGTGTATTTGATGGCGTTGTCGAGCAGGTTGGCGCACAGCTCCCCGAGCAGCAGCGGCTCCCCCGCCACCATGATGGCGGACTCCTCCCCCTCGTAACCGAGATCGATCCCCTTGCTGCGGGCCTGCGCCAGCCGTGACAAACAGGCCTGCTGCACCAGCGCCGTCAACTCCATGGGCTCCCGCTGGCGCAGCCCGGAGCACTCGTCTGATTTGAGTCTGGCCAGCAGCAGGAGCCGCTCGGTCAGGGCGATGGTGTGATCGAGCCGCACGGCCATGGCATCGAGGCTTTCGCTCATCAGGGCCGGATCGCCACTGCCGCGCGCCACCTCAACTTGAGTTTTCAGGATGGTGAGCGGGGTGCGCAGCTGATGGGCGGCATCGGCGCTAAAGCGCTCCTGCCGGGCCACCAGCTGGCGCAATCGGGCCAGCTGGCGGTTGAACGCCTGCACCAGCGGCCGGGTCTCCTGCCAGGGAAGCAAATCCGGCAAGGGGGCAAGATTGGCGGCATCGCGGCGCAGGATCTCCCGCGACAGGCGCCGCATCGGGGTGAGCAGCTGTTTGAGCAACAGATAGGCGAGCAGCAGGGTAAGCACCACCAGCGCCCCCTGGGTCAGCAGGGCCGACCAGAGCAACTGCTCCGCCAACTGCTGGCGACCGAGCAGGGTTTCCGCCACCGTGATGCGGGCCATGCCGTTGACGCCCCCTTCACCTACCGGTTGCAGCAGCATCACGGCGCGGATTGGCGCCTCCTGATAGAGCCCGTCGTAGAAGTAGGCGAGCGCCGGATAGCGGTCGGTCAGCGGCGTGCCGTCCGGCATGGGGGGCAGGTCGTCAAAGCCGGAGATGACCCTATCGTCGATGCCGCGCACCTGATAGAAAAGGCGATCGCGCATGTTGCGCTCGAAGCTGTCGAGCACCACGTAGGGCACATCCACCTTGAGGCTGCCCTCGGCCGCCGTCAGCCGCTCGGCGACGGTGCGGGCAGAGGCGAGCAGGGTGCGATCATAGGCCGAGGTGGCCGCCGCCAGCGCGCCGTAGTAGCTGTACCAGGCCGAGGCGGCCCAGAGGATCAGCAAGGGGCCCCCCAGAAACAGCAGCAGTTGATGGAGCAGGGAGCGACTAATGGGAGGCCTCCGGCGCCGCTTCCAGCAGATAGCCCAGCCCGCGCAGGGTGGTGATCGCCACCCCGCTGCCCACCAGCTTTTTGCGCAGCCGGTGGATATAGAGATCGATGCTGTCGAGCCCCACCTCGTCATCGAGGTTGAACACCTGCTCGAACAGCTGCCCCTTGGCGACGGGCCGCCCGTGGCGATACATCAGCGCGGTCAGCAGCGCCAGTTCGCGCGGAGTCAGGGCAAGGCGGGCATCGGCCAGCAGAAAATAGCCGTCGGGGTGCAGGGTCAGGCGCCCCAGCCGCAGCTCGGCACCGCCGCTTTCGCTGCGCCGCAGCAGGGCTCGCAACCGGGCATCCAGCTCCCCCAGATCGAACGGCTTGGCCAGATAGTCATCGGCTCCGGCATTGAGGCCGCAGATCCGCTCCTCCACCGCACCGCGGGCGGTGAGCAGCAGCACCGGCACTCCCTGCCCCCTACTGCGCAATCTGCCAAGTACCGCCAGCCCGTCGAGCTTGGGCATCTCGATATCGAGCACCGCCAGCGCGTACTGTTCGTGGCGCAGCAGGTGATCAGCCTGAGCCCCGTCAGCCACCCAATCCACCGCGAAACCGGCGCTGGTGAGTGCCCGCGACAGCCAGTGGGCCAGTTCGTGATTATCTTCTGCCAACAGCAAGCGCATCCCTCTCCCCTTGTTCCTAACCACGGTATTCAGCCGCACTGCTTCAACTGCATCCCTTCGTCACTGCTATTGCGGGAGAAGGTGCGATCAGGGTCACACTCCCGGCTCTTGGTCAGCGATTGAAAGGTGAATGAAAGGTTGTTGTTTTAACAATTTCGCATCACTTCGTCTATCGACGGAGTCACACCCAGGAAAAACAACGACAAGATGGAGCACACAACCATGAAGCAACGCACACGTCATGCCCTCGCCCTGCTAACCCTGCTCGGCGCCCTGCCACTGCAGGCGGCCGAAAGTGCCACGACTCCGAGCCGTACCGAATGCATCGCACCGGCCAAACCGGGCGGTGGTTTCGATCTCACCTGCAAGCTGCTGCAGGTGAGCCTGCAGGAGACCGGTACCATCGACAAGCCGATGCGGGTCACCTACATGCCGGGCGGGGTCGGCGCCGTGGCCTACAACGCCATCGTGGCCCAGCGCCCTGCCGAGGCGGGAACTGTGGTCGCCTTCTCCGGCGGCTCCCTGCTCAACCTCTCACAGGGCAAATTTGGCCGTTACGGGGTGGACGATGTGCGCTGGCTGGCGGCGGTGGGGACCGATTACGGCATGATCGCGGTGCACCACGATGCCCCCTATCAGAACCTCAAGGAGCTGGTGAGCGCCATGGAGCACGATCCCAACAGTGTGGTGATCGGGGCAGGTGCCTCCATCGGCAGTCAGGACTGGATGAAGACGGCGCTGCTGGCCAAACAGGCCGGGGTTGACCCGCACAAGATGCGCTACGTCGCCTTTGAAGGGGGCGGCGAGCCGGTCACCGCGCTGCTGGGCAACCATGTGCAGGCGGTCTCCGGCGATCTGAGCGAGATGGTGCCCTATATCGGCGGCGACAAACTGCGGGTGCTGGCGGTGTTCTCTGCCGAACGGCTGCCCGGCAAGCTGTCCACCATCCCCACCGCCAAGGAGCAGGGTTATGACCTGGTGTGGCCGGTGATCCGCGGCTTCTATGTCGGCCCCAAGGTGAGCGACAGCGAATACCAGTGGTGGAAGCAGACCTTCGATCAGCTGGTGAAGACCGACACCTTCAAGGCGCAGCGGGATCTGCGCGGCCTGTTCGAGTTTGACCTCACCGGCGAGGCCCTCGACAGCTACGTCAAGGAGCAGGTAGCGCAATATCGCGAGCAGGCCAAAGCCTTCGGTCTGGCCAAATAGGAGCCGCAGCCATGAGCGATCGCATCTTCGCCGCTATCTGGCTGCTGCTCTGTCTGGCAGGCGCCGCTATCGCCTGGCAGATCCAGAGCGAATACAGCTATGAGCCGCTGGGGCCACGCCCCTTCCCGCTCGGCATCATCGGCCTGATGGCGCTCTGCGCCCTGTTGCTGCTGCGCCGCCAGCCGGACACCGTCAGCTGGCCGCCACTGCGTACCCTGCGCCACCTCGCCATCATGGTGGTGGCGCTGGCCGGGTACGGTGCCAGCTTCGAGTGGCTGGGCTTTCCGCTGGCCACCACCCTGCTCACCTTTGTTCTGGGGCGCCTGTTTGGCGCCTCTGCCAAAGCTGCCCTGCTCTCCGGCGTCGTCGGCGGTCTGGTGCTCTATCTCGCCTTCGACCGGCTGCTGGATGTCACCCTGCCCCTCGGCGTCTGGTTCTCTTAAGGAGTCAATATGGATACCTGGATGTACCTATCCCAGGGCTTTGCGGTGGCACTCACCCCGGAGAATCTGGTGATTGCCCTGATCGGCTGCTTTGTCGGCACCGTGGTCGGCCTGCTGCCGGGCCTTGGCCCCATCAACGGAGTCGCCATCCTGTTGCCGCTGGCTTTTGCCCTGAAACTGCCCCCCGAATCGGCGCTTATTCTGCTCGCCACCGTCTATATCGGTTGCGAGTATGGCGGGCGGATCTCCTCGATCCTGCTCAACGTGCCGGGGGATGCCGCCGCCATCATGACCGCGCTGGATGGCTACCCCATGGCCCAGCAGGGCAAGGCGGGAGTGGCCCTCTCCATCTCGGCGGTCAGCTCCTTTGTCGGCTCCATGCTCGCCATCGGCGGGATCATTCTGTTCGCCCCGGCGCTGGCGCGCTGGTCACTGGCCTTCGGCCCGGCGGAGTATTTCGCCCTGATGGTGTTCGCCATCGCCTGCCTTGGCAGCATGATGAGCCAGAACCCGCTCAAATCCTTTATGGCGGCGCTGATTGGGCTGGGGCTCGCCACCGTTGGAGTGGATGCCAACACCGGCGTCTATCGCTTCACCTTCGACAGCGTTCACCTCTCGGACGGGGTGCAGTTTATTGTGGTGGTGATCGGCCTCTTCTCGGTGAGCGAGATCCTGCTGATGCTGGAGCACACCAGTGGCGGCGGCAAGCTGGTGCGCACCACCGGACGGATGTTGTTCAACTTCAAGGAGCTGGTCCATTGCACCGGCACCATGTTGCGATCCTCCACCATCGGCTTCTTCGTCGGCATTCTGCCCGGTGCCGGTGCCACCATCGCCAGTGCCATCACCTATATGACCGAGAAGCGACTGGCGGGGCCGAATGCCAAATTCGGTGAGGGGGACATTCGCGGCGTGGCCGCACCGGAGGCGGCCAACAACGCGTCGGCCTGTGGCTCCTTTATCCCCATGCTGACCCTGGGGGTGCCGGGGTCGGGCACCACGGCGGTGATGATGGGGGCACTGACCCTCTACAACATCACCCCCGGCCCCACCATGTTCACCGAACAACCCGATGTGGTGTGGGGACTGATCGCCGCCCTCTTGCTGGCCAACGTCATGCTGCTGGTGATGAACATCCCCATGGTGGGGCTCTTTACCCGCATGCTCTCCATCCCGCTCTGGTTTTTGGTGCCCGCCATCGCCAGCGTCTCGGCGGTGGGTGTCTATGCGGTGCACAGCACCACCTTCGACCTGTTGCTGATGGTGGCCCTCGGGGTCTTTGGCTACCTGCTGCGCAAGATGCACTTCCCCATGTCACCGCTCATTCTGGGCTTCGTGCTGGGTGAAATGCTGGAGCAGAACCTGCGCCGCGCCCTCTCCATCAGCAATGGCGACACCGCCATCCTGTGGAGCAGCGGCATCAGCCAGACCCTGTTGGTACTGGCCATTGCAGTGATCACCCTGCCCCCGCTGGTACGCCTGCTGCGCCGCCGCAAAGCCGATCCGCTGATCCCGGACGCCCGCCCGGAGCAGGGAGCCTGATCCGATAAGACAGAGATGACGGGCCTATTGATAAACAAGGGCGAGATCTGAACGATCTCGCCCTTTTTACAGACTGTAGTGGTCAACTAAA
>NZ_CAWMRY010000071.1:0-5262 GCF_963870295.1 Aeromonas sp. ANP5
CACCAACACGCTGGCGCCGCGATAGTAGAGATCGAGAAAAGATTGCAGGCAGTCAAAGTCATAGGCGGCGCGCACGCTGGCCACATCGGGCCAGGGCAGTGGCACATTATTGCGGCGGCCCAGCTCAAACATCAGCTCGGGTTCGAGGCTGCCCTCGATATGCAGGTGCAGCTCCAGTTTCGGCAGTCCGGCGATAAATTGCGCGGCGGTGAGGTGTTCGGGTGTGACTGGCTTGGAAATCGGGGTGTCCATAGCGACGGCTCCATCAGCAAAGTGATCCGGCGTCAGCCCCTCCACCAGACTGACCCGACGGCAGCTTTATTGTGCACCGAAGTGGCGAGACAGGGGAGACTTGTCATCAAACAGACTTATAATGGCGTCACAAAAATCATAAATGATTGAACATCTTAACGATTGGCGGCTCGCCTGCGCCCTGACAAGGAGTTTTCATGAAGAAGAACGTCATCTGCGATATCGACGGTGTCATCCTGCACAACAACGATCTCATCCCCGGTGCCGACCGTTTCGTCCATCGCCTGCTGGAGCAGGGCAGCAAGCTCTTGTTCCTCACCAACTACCCGGCCCAGACCCAGAAAGATCTGCAAAACCGCTTCCGCTCCGCCGGGATCGAAGTGCCGGAGGAGTGCTTCTATACCTCCGCCATGGGCACCGCCGACTTCCTCAAGCGTCAGGATGGCAAGAAGGCCTATGTGATCGGTGAAGGGGCGCTGACCCACGAGCTCTACAAGGCCGGCTTTACCATCACCGACATCGACCCGGACTTCGTGGTGGTTGGCGAGACCCGCAACTACAACTGGACCATGATGCAACAGGGGGCCAAGTTCGTCGATCAGGGGGCCCGCTTTATCGCCACCAACCCCGATACCCACGGCCCCATGATGCACCCGGCCTGCGGCGCCCTGTGCGCCCCCATCGAGCGGATGACCGGCAAGAAGCCGTTTTATGTCGGCAAGCCGAGCGCCTGGATCATCCGTGCGGCACTCAACCGGATGGAGGCCCACTCCGACGACACCATCATCATCGGCGACAACCTGCGCACCGACATTCTGGCGGGCTTTCAGGCCGGTCTCGAGACGGTGCTGGTGCTCTCCGGGGTGAGCAAGGTCGCCGATATCGACCGCATGCCGTTTCGCCCGAACCATATTTTCGACTCCGTGGTCGACATCGATATTGTCTAATCACCACCCAAGCGTTAAACAGGGCAGGTCTCTCCTGCCCTTGCAGGACCTGTTATGGAACCCATTCTGATCGCCGTGGCTTTTGGTTGCGGCATGGTAGTCAATCTGATTGGCCTGCCTCCCCTGCTCGGCTTTCTGGCCGCCGGTTTTATCCTCAACGGCATGGGATATGAAAATACCCCCGCCCTGAGCGAGGTGGCCGATCTCGGCGTCACCCTGCTGCTGTTCACCATCGGTCTCAAGCTAAATATCAAGACCCTGATGCGGCGCGATGTGTGGGGCACTACCAGTCTGCACCTGCTGCTCTCCACCCTGCTCTTTACCGTGGTGCTGCTGGTCTGCAAGGGACTGGGGCTGGAACTTGCCCTCTCGCTGGACTGGAAACTGGCGCTGCTGCTGGGTTTTGCCCTCTCCTTCTCCAGCACCGTCTTTGCGGTCAAGGTATTGGAAGATCGCAGCGACATGAATGCCCTCTACGCCCGCATCGCCATCGGGGTGCTGGTGATGCAGGATGTGTTCGCCGTGGCGTTTCTGGCCTTCTCCAGCGGCAAGTGGCCCAGCATCTGGGCGCTCTGGGTGCTGGGATTGCCGCTGCTGCGCCCGCTGCTGTTCAAGCTGCTGGAGCGTGCCGGGCACGGCGAGTTACAGGTGCTCTTCGGAGTATTTCTGGCACTGGTGGTCGGGGCCGCCGGTTTTGAAGTGGTCGGCCTCAAGCCGGATCTGGGGGCGCTGATCATCGGCATGCTGCTCGCCTCTCATCCGGCTGCGGCGGGGCTGGCCAAGGCGCTCTTCAACCTCAAAGACCTCTTTCTGGTCTGCTTTTTTCTCACCATCGGCCTCAACGGCCTGCCGACCCACGACACCATGCTGCTGGCACTGGCGCTGGTGCTGGCCCTGCCGCTCAAAAGCATTCTCTACTATCTGGTCTACAGCGGCGCTCACCTGAGGGTGCGTACTGCCCTCCTCTCGACCCTGGCGCTCACCAACTTCTCGGAGTTTGGCCTGATCGTCGCCGCCATCGCCGCCAAGGCAGGCTGGCTCTCCCACGAGTGGCTGGTGGCGGTCTCGCTGGCACTGGCGGCCAGCTTTATGATCTCCGCTCCTCTCAATGCCCAGAGCGAGCGCATTTACCACCGCATCGGCCACTGGCTGCGGGGATTGCAGGCGAGCAACCTCCATCCGGAAGACAGACCCATAGAGCTTGGCGATGCCGAGGTGATCATCCTCGGTATGGGGCGGATCGGTCAGGGGGCCTATTTCGAGCTGGAGAACAAATATGGCAACGTCATCCTCGGGGTGGAGAACGACAGCGAGAAGCTGCCCACCCTGCGCGCCCAGGGGATGAACGTCATCGAGGGGGATGCCACCGATACCGACTTCTGGGACAAGGTGCTGCTCTCCAATCAGGTCAATCTGGTGCTGCTGGCGATGCCCCACCACTCGGGGAATCTCTACGCCATCGAGAAGCTGCGCAGCCACGGATTCAACGGCAAGATCGCCGCCATCGTCCGCTTCGAGGATGATATCGCCTCCCTGCAGGAGCAAGGGGTGGATGCGGTGTTCAACGTCTACAACGAAGCGGGCAGCGGCTTTGCCCGCCATGTGATCCGCCGCTTGCAGCCGCTTTGAGTCGTCGGCCAGCAGCCCTTGGCAAGGGCTCTTGGCAAGGAGGAACGCATCGTTTAAGTTATGCACAACCTCGTTTAATAAAGCGAACAAACGCGGGGCCGGGATGGCCCCGCGTTCCTATCTGCCGAAGCCAAGGAGGCACCATGAAGACCCTCAACGACTGGATCCTGCTCGATCGCCATAAGGCGGTCCCTACCCCGCTGATGCCAACCCCCGAGCGCATTAAAGCGGGCAACCCGGCGCAAACGGTGTGGAATCACTACTCCGACCCAAGCCAGCAGTTTCACGTGGGCTTCTGGGCTTGCGAGCCGGGCCGCTGGGCCATCCACTACACCGAGCACGAGTATTGCCAGCTGCTGGAGGGGGATGTGGTGATCCACGACAGTGAGGGCGGCCAGCTTGCTCTCAAACCCGGCGATCAATTCGTGATTCCGGCAGGCTTTGTCGGCGAGTGGGAGACCCTTACCCCCTGTCGCAAGGTCTATGTGATCTTCGAACCCGCCTCGGCTTGACGTTCACGTCACCCTGCCCCGTTGCAGCAGCCCTTATCCTGTTGATCCGCTTGACGCTTACGGCATGATTTTCTGCGGTTTTCCCGCTTGCAAAAGGTTTTTCCGCTAGGCATTGTGTCTGACGAGGAATGTAAATGGAATTTCGAGCCCAAACGTGGGGGCTCATATAAAAATCAAGAGGATTACCGCCAATGTGTTCAATTTTCGGCATTCTGGATATCAAGTCCGATGCAGTAGCCCTGCGCAAATCGGCGCTGGAGATGTCCAAGCGACTGCGTCACCGCGGGCCTGACTGGTCCGGTGTCTATAGCTCAGACAAAGCCATTCTGGTGCACGAGCGTCTGGCCATCGTCGACCCGGGCAATGGCGCCCAGCCGCTCTACAACCCCGAGCGCACCCATGTGCTGGCGGTCAACGGCGAGATCTACAACCACAAAGAGCTGGAGAAGACCCTCAAGGTCGACTTCCAGTTCCAGACCAAATCCGACTGTGAAGTGCTGCTGGCTCTTTACAAAGAGAAGGGCCCGGCGTTTCTCGACGATCTCAACGGCATCTTTGCCTTCATCCTTTATGACGCCGAACAGGATGCCTACCTGATTGGTCGCGACCACATGGGGATCATCCCCCTCTATACCGGCCGCGACGAGCACGGCAACTTCTATGTCGCCTCCGAGATGAAAGCGCTGGTGCCGGTCTGCAAGAGCGTCGAAACCTTCCCGCCGGGACACTACCTGTGGAGCAAGGATGACGAGCTTAAAACTTGGTACAAGCGCGACTGGATGGAATACAGCGCGGTCGAGCACAACGTCAGCGACAAGGCCGAGCTGAAAGCCGCGCTGGAAGCCGCGGTCAAACGCCAGCTGATGTGCGACGTGCCTTATGGCGTGCTGCTCTCCGGCGGACTGGACTCCTCCGTCATCTCCGCCATCACCAAGCTCTATGCGGCGCGCCGCATCGAGGACGATGGCAAGAGCGAAGCCTGGTGGCCGCAACTGCACTCCTTCGCCGTCGGTCTGGAAGGGTCGCCGGATCTCGCCGCCGCCCGCAAGGTGGCTGATCACCTCGGCACCATCCACCACCAGATCCACTTCACCGTGCAGGAGGGTCTGGATGCCCTGCGGGACGTCATCTATCACCTCGAGACCTATGACGTCACCACCATCCGCGCCTCCACGCCCATGTATCTGATGGCCCGCTACATCAAGGCGATGGGGATCAAGATGGTGCTCTCCGGTGAAGGCTCCGACGAGCTGTTTGGTGGCTACCTCTACTTCCACAAGGCGCCCAACGCCCGCGAATTCCACGAAGAGAACGTGCGCAAGCTCGCCTCTTTGCACCTCTATGACTGCCTGCGCGCCAACAAGTCGATGGCAGCCTGGGGTGTGGAGGGTCGCGTGCCCTTCCTCGACAAGGAGTTCATGGACGTGGCGATGCGCTTGCAACCTGCCGACAAGATGTGCGGCAAGGGCAAGATCGAGAAGCATATCCTGCGCGAAGCGTTCGAGGATCTGCTGCCCCACGAAGTGGCATGGCGCCAGAAGGAGCAGTTCTCCGACGGTGTGGGCTATTCGTGGATCGACAGCCTGAAGGCGATGGTAGAACAAGAGGTGACGGATCAGATGTTCGAAGCGGCGGCATTCCGCTTCCCCATCAACACCCCGCTCACCAAGGAGGCCTACTTCTACCGCGCCATCTTCGACGAGCACTTCCCGCTGGAAGCCGCCGCCCGCACCGTGCCCTACGGCAAGTCGGTCGCCTGCTCCACCCCCACCGCGCTGGAGTGGGATGCCAAGTTCAAGGAGATGGCAGATCCCTCCGGCCGCGCCGTGATGGACGTGCACCAGCAGGGATATTGATCTGCTGATTGGCAATCGATGAGCAAAGGTATATGTGTTGATAAAGCCTCTCTTTACGAGAGGCTT
>NZ_CAWMRY010000072.1:0-5042 GCF_963870295.1 Aeromonas sp. ANP5
CAAATAGAAGAAGGTTCGCCAACCACCGCTCACTCATCCATAAACAGTTCGAGCAGCACGTTGAGATAGCGATGGCCGAGGGAGGTGAGCTGCCAGCTCTCCCCCAGCTCCTCGATAAGCTCCTTGCTCCGTGCGATGGCGAGCACCGTCTCGACCCGCTCCAGCGGCAAGCCGGTATAGGCCTCGAACTGTGCCTTGGGGGCCGGTTCAAACAGGCGGAAGCGGTTCATAAAGTATTCGAGCGGCAGATCGTCTGCCGTCACCTGCCACTGCTCGTCCAGATAGGGGCGACTCTTGTCCAGATACCCTTTCGGATGCTTCACCTTGGCGGTGCGCAGGATCTGTTGGTTCGCGAGATCAGTCACCTTGCCATGGGCGCCACAGCCGATCCCCAGATAGTCACCAAAGCGCCAGTAGTTGAGGTTGTGATGGCACTGGTAGCCCTCTTTGGCATAAGCCGAGATCTCGTACTGGCGATAACCGCTGGCGGTGAGCATGGCGTGGCCCTGCTCATAGATGTCCCACAGGGTGTCATCTTCCGGCAGTTTGGGCGGTTTGGAGGCAAATGCCGTGTTCGGCTCTATGGTGAGCTGATACCAGGAGAGGTGCGGCGGTGCGCAGTCGATAGCCTGCTGCAGGTCGTAAAGGGCATCATCCAGACTCTGATCCGGCAGACCATGCATCAGATCCAGATTGAAGGTAGGCAACTTGATGGCATGGGCCAGTGCGGCGGCCTTGCGCGCCTCTTCCGGGCCGTGAATGCGGCCGAGGCGGGTCAGCTTCTCCTGCTGGAAGCTCTGCACCCCGATGGAGATACGGTTGATGCCGGCACGCTGGAAACCGGCGAACTTGTCCGCTTCCACCGTGCCCGGGTTGGCCTCCATGGTGATCTCGCAATCTGCGGTGAGCGGAATGCGGGCCCGCACCCCGTCCAGCAGGGTTTGCATCGCCTCCACCGTCAGCAGGCTGGGGGTGCCGCCGCCGATAAAGATGGAGGAGAGCGGCCGCCCCTGCGCCCACTTCAGATCCTGATCCAGATCCTCCAGCAGGGCGGCGACATATTCGAGGTGAGGCAACTCCCCCTTCTGGGCATGGGAGTTGAAGTCACAGTAAGGGCACTTCTGGACGCACCAGGGCACATGAATATAGAGAGAGAGCGGCGGCAGTTGCAGCATGGGGCTTCCAATAAAACGGGGGCTCAAGGCCCCCATTGTAGATGACTATGTGTAATTGACCGTGTGTAACCGACAAGGTGGCGAAGTGACTCAGTGCGCCGCAGCCAGCGCCGCTTTGAGCTTGGCCAGCGCCTGACCGCGATGGCTCAGCTGGTTCTTCAGCTCGGCTGGCATCTGGGCGGCGGTGCAGTCGTGATCCGGCACGAAGAATACCGGGTCATAGCCAAAGCCATGTTGACCGCGCGGCTCGTCGATGATCATCCCTTCCCAGCTTGCCTGACAGATGATGGGAGTGGGATCGTCGGCGTGGCGCATATAGACCAGCACACACCAGAAGCGGGCGCTCTTCAGATACTCGGGGGCACCTTGCAGCTCGCCGAGCAGCTTCTCGATGTTGGCCTTGTCGCCAGCACCCACACCGGCAAAGCGGGCGGAGTAAACGCCGGGGCGCCCTTGCAGCAGGTCGACTTCCAGACCGGAGTCATCGGCCACGGCGGGCAGACCGGTAATGCGGGCGGCGTGGCGGGCCTTGATGATGGCATTCTCGACGAAGGTGGTACCGGTCTCATCGGCATCGGAGACCGCAAACTCGCTCTGTGGGATCACCTGGATCTTCATATCGGCCAGCATGGCGGCCAATTCCTTCACCTTTTTCTGGTTACCTGTTGCCAGGACAAGCTTGTTCATCGAGCACCTCCGCAAAAATAATCTGCGCATTCTATGCGGCGCAAGCGTTTAGTAAAAGCGTCAATTACACCCGCTGTGATGGGGTTACGGGGGATTTGCCGCCATCGAATAACCAGCTTTTTAATACATGTTTCCATAATGGAATAACCAAAGTGATTAAATACCATTTCTATTCATTACTGTGAGTCAGTAGACTCGCGCCCCAATTCATTAACCTGGCTGACTAAAGAGGTGACAGATGCCATTGATACTTTTACTCGTACTACTGGTGCTGTTCAGTCCGCTGGCTATCGACATCTACCTGCCCGCCATTCCGCAGATGGCCGAGCAGCTGGGCGCCGAAGTAACCCTGATGCAGGGCACCATCACCTGGTTCCTGTTCAGCATGGGGCTGGGGCAACTGCTTGTTGGCCCGCTGGCCGATCGCTACGGTCGCAAGCCTATCGCGCTGGGCGGCGTGCTGCTCTATGGCCTGAGCGCGCTGGGGGCCGGTTTTGCCGCCAGCCTCGGCGAATTGATGCTGGCGCGAGTGCTGCAGGGCTTCGGCGCCTGCGCCACCTCGGTCGCCGCCTTCTCGGTGGTGCGTGACAGCTACGGCCCGAAAAAGAGCGGTCAGATGATCTCCTACCTCAATGGCGCCATCTGCTTTATTCCTGCGCTGGCCCCCCTGCTCGGTGGCTGGCTCACCGCCAAGGCGGGCTGGTCTGCCAACTTCTGGTTTATGGCCGGTTATGCGCTCATCGTCGGCAGCTGGCTGATGTGGCGGATGCCGGAGACCCGTCCGGAGGAGACCCGCAGCGAAGGGGCCCTCATCAGCTGGTCGCGCTACAGCCCGGTACTACGCTCCCCCAGCTTCCTGTTCAACGCGGTGCTGTGCATGCTGGCGATGGCGGTGATCCTCGCTTATGTGACCGCTGCACCGGTGCAGCTGATGGTGAAACTGGGGCTCGATATGAGCGGCTTTAGCTACTGGTTTACCGCCAACGCCGCGCTCAACATTCTGGCCTGCTTCATGGCGCCGCGCTTTATCGCCAAGGTGGGGCCAAGACGCACCCTGCGCATCGGCCTGCTGGTGTTGATGCTCTCGGCTATCATCCTGACTTTGGCCATGCACATCGAACATCCGCTGGCGATGATGGGGCCGGTATTCCTCTCCAGCATCGGCTTTGCCATGATTCTGGGCTCGGCCGCCGGGATGGCGCTGGCACCGTTCGGCCACTGCGCCGGTACCGCCGCCGCCCTGCTCGGCCTGTTCCAGATGAGCGGCTCCGGCGCCCTGGTTGGTCTGACCGGCGCCCTGATGCACGACCCGCTCAGCCAGCTGGCACTGCATATGTGGCTACTGCTGCCGCCTCTGGTGATGCTGATGACTCGGCGCGGTCGCCGCTTGTGTTTGCAATAAATCCTGTGCTCTGATGGGCACACTCAGGGGGCCGTCGGCCCCCTTCTCATTTGTATCGCCTTTACAGCATATGGCCATCCGGCAGATTGCCTGCGATGGCAACCCCACTCACTCGATGTCAGCGGAGAACTCCCGATGAGCCACACTCTCAACGCAGCCCTGGTGGGCTATGGCTTTGCAGGCAAGACCTTTCACGCCCCCTTCCTCTCCACCACCCCGGGCTTGTCCCTCAGTTGGGTGGTGAGCCGCGATGCCGCCAAGGTGCAGGCCGATCTGCCCGGCTGCCGGGTCGGTTCACTGGAGGAGGTACTGAGCGATGAGACCGTCGATCTGGTGGTGATCGCCACCCCCAACGACACCCACGATCCTCTGGCCCGCCAGGCGCTGCTGGCAGGCAAACATGTGGTGATCGACAAGCCCTTTGCTTTGGATCTGGCAGAGGCGAAAGCACTGGTCGAGCTGGCCGAAAAGCAGCAGCGGCTGCTCACCATCTTCCACAACCGGCGCTGGGACGGAGACTTTCTTACCGTGCGCCGTTTGATTGCCGAGGGGACGCTGGGGCAGATCGCCCAGTTCGAATCGCACTTCGATCGCTATCGCCCCGAAGTGCGCCAGCGCTGGCGCGAAGCGGGTGGCCCGGGTTCCGGCCTCTGGTTCGATCTCGGCCCTCACGTGCTGGATCAGGCGCTGCAGCTGTTCGGCCAGCCGGACTGGCTGCAGGCCGATCTGGCCGAGCAACGCCCCGGCGCACTGGCGGACGACTACTTCCATGTGGTGCTGGGTTACGGTGCTCTGCGGGTTATTCTGCATGGCAGCTGTCTGGTCTCGGCCACCATGCCGCGCTTTGTCATTCACGGCAGCCAGGGCTCGTTCGTGAAATTCGGTATGGATGTGCAGGAAGATCAGCTCAAGCAGGGCTTGCGGCCACCGGCGGCGGATTGGGGCATGGATAGTGAACCCGGTCAGCTCAGCCGCATTGTCGATGGTCAGCTGCAGCAGCAGAGCGTAGTGGGTGAGGTGGGGGATTATGGCGCCTACTATCGCGGTGTCTGCGCCGCCATCAAGGGCGAGGGAAGCAACCCTGTGCCAGCAAGTGAAGCGCTGGCGGTGATGGCGCTGCTGGATCTGGCCCGTCAGAGCCACCTTGAGGAAAAACGGCTGCCCTGTCAGAAGCTGTCTGACTAAGGTGCAGGTCATCGGCCGCTATTGACCAACCTTGACCTTGTTAAACCGCCACAAGATGGCAGCAAAGCGGTGTTTTATTGTGCAATTAGTGCCATTTAACGGCATCTTGTATTGATATCAGTCGTTGCAGTGGAGCTTTTTATCCACGGCACGAAAAAATGTCATTGTGATATCCGTTTTCATCGGTAACTAATGGGGCTATATTGCGCCCGCCTGCTGCCTCCCGGCTTCTTGTTTCAATACCGGGCAACGGTGGGCGCTGTGATGGTTGCACAGACCATCTCTCCATCTTTTTTTGAGGGAATGCACATGAACAAAGTACTGGTAGCCGGTATCCTGGGTCTGATGTTGACTGCTTGCGGTCAGAAAGAAGAAAAAGCTGCCGCTCCTGCTGCTGCTCCGGCCGCCGAAGTTGCTGCCACTGTAGAAAAAGCCGCTAGCGAAGCCACCTCTACCGTAGAGAAGGCCACCTCCGAAGCGACTGCAACCGTAGAAAAAGCTGCTACCGAAGCCGCTACCAAGGTTGAAGCTGCAGTGAGCGATGCCAAGGCCAACTAAGCCTGCACCTCATTCGAAGACGGGTCCCATGGGCC
>NZ_CAWMRY010000073.1:0-2545 GCF_963870295.1 Aeromonas sp. ANP5
TGCCGAGATGCTGATCTCCGCCGGTCTTGCCAGCGACGAGCGCGATGCCCGTGCCAAGCTGCAGGCAGTGCTGGATAACGGCAAGGCGGCCGAGATCTTCGGTCGCATGGTGACTGGTCTCGGTGGCCCGGCCGATTTCATGGAGCGTTACGACGCTTACCTGCCCAAGGCAGCCATCGTACGCCCGGTTTTCGCGGCCAACAGCGGCTTCGTGACCGCCATGGATACCCGCGAGCTGGGTCTGGCTGTGGTGGCGATGGGCGGTGGTCGCCGCGCTGCCTGTGACAAACTTGATTATGCGGTCGGTCTGACCGACTTTATCCGCCTGGGTCAAAGCGTTGATGCTGACAAGCCGATCGCGATGATCCACGCTCAGACTGAAGAGCAATATGCTCAGGCTGCCAGCATGGTGCAGGCGGCTGTCCGGATTGGTGGCGAGCGGCCGGAGGCACTGCCTGAAGTGTACCGCCGTATCACCCTGGCCGATTTGTAACAAGGGGAAGACCCATGAAACGTACCTTTATTCTGATGATGGACTCTTTCGGTATTGGCGCTGCTGCCGACGCCGACAAGTTCGGAGATGTGGGCGCCAACACCCTTGGCCATATCGCCAAGGCGTGTGCGGCAGGTGAAATTGAAGGCCGTGGCGCTCTCAATCTGCCCAACCTCAACAAGCTGGGTCTGGGCCACGCCTGCGAGCAGGCCTCCGGCTACTTCCCGGAAGGGCTGAAGAAAGATATCGAAGTGGTCGGTGCCTATGGCTTTGCTCAGGAGCTCTCCTCCGGCAAGGACACCCCGTCCGGTCACTGGGAGATCGCTGGTGTGCCCGTGCTGTTCGAGTGGGGCTACTTCAAGGATCACCACAACAGCTTCCCGCAGGAGCTGCTGGACGCCATCGTCGAGAAGGCTGGTCTGCCGGGCTATCTGGGCAACTGCCACGCTTCCGGTACCCAGGTGCTGGACGATCTGGGCGAAGAGCACATGCGCACCGGCAAGCCGATCCTCTACACCTCTGCCGACTCCGTGTTCCAGATTGCCTGCCACGAAGAGACCTATGGCCTCGAGAAGCTCTATGAGCTGTGCCACATAGTGCGCGAGTTGCTGGAGCCCTACAACATCGGCCGCGTGATTGCGCGTCCGTTCGTAGGTACTGGCAAGGGCAACTTCAAGCGTACCGGCAACCGTCACGACTACTCAGTGCTGCCGCCGGCGCCGACCGTGCTGGATTACATGAAAGATGCGGGCGGTCAGGTGGTCTCCATCGGCAAGATCGCCGACATCTATGCCCAACAGGGCATCACCAAGCAGGTGAAAGGGACCGGTCTGACCGAGCTGTGGGATCGCACGCTGGAAGAGGTGAAAGCGGCTGGTGACAACACCATCGTCTTCACCAACTTTGTGGACTTCGACTCCTCCTACGGCCACCGCCGTGATGTTGCCGGTTATGCCGGTGCGCTGGAGTATTTCGATTCCCGCCTGCCGGAGCTGTTTGAGCTGCTGCAAGATGGCGACGTGGTGGTGCTGACTGCCGACCACGGCTGTGACCCGACCTGGGGTGGTACCGACCACACCCGCGAATACATTCCGGTGCTGTTCTTCGGCAAGCCGGTCAAGGCTGGCTCCGTCGGTCGTCGCGAGACCTTTGCCGATATCGGCCAGAGCATCGCGGCTTACCATGACCTGCCGAAACTGGCATACGGTACCAGCTTCCTGTAATTTACCCGCCCGCCACTTCGGCGGCGGGCAATTTATAAAACAATAAAACTCAACCTAGTGTGAAGGAATCAAGAGAATGGCAACTCCTCATATCAATGCGAAAGATGGCGCCTTTGCTGATACCGTGCTGATGCCGGGCGACCCCCTGCGCGCCAAGTACATCGCTGAAACTTTCCTGGAGAACGTCGAGCAGATCTGCGACGTGCGCAACATGTTCGGTTTCACCGGTACCTACAAGGGCCGTCGTATCTCCGTCATGGGTCACGGCATGGGTATCCCGTCCTGCTCCATCTACGCAAAAGAGCTGATCACCGATTACGGTGTGAAAACCCTGATCCGTGTGGGCTCCTGTGGCGCCGTGCGTGAAGACGTGAAACTGCGTGACGTGGTAATCGGTATGGGTGCCTGCACCGACTCCAAAGTAAACCGTCTGCGCTTCAAGGATCACGACTTCGCTGCCATCGCCGACTTCGACCTGGTTGCCAATGCCGTGCAGGCCGCCAAGAACAAGGGCGTTGCCGTGCGCGTCGGTAACATCTTCTCTGCCGACCTGTTCTACACTCCGGACCCCTCCATGTTCGACGTCATGGAAAAATACGGCATCCTGGGTGTCGAGATGGAAGCCGCCGGTATCTACGGCGTGGCCGCAGAGTACGGTGCCAAGGCGCTGACCATCTGCACCGTTTCCGACCATATCCGTACCGGTGAGCAGACCACCTCTGAAGAGCGTCAGCTGACCTTCAACGACATGATCGAAATCGCGCTGGATTCCGTCCTGCTGGGCGACAAGTAATTCCCTTGCGAATAAGAAACGGCGGCCTGCGGGCCG
>NZ_CAWMRY010000074.1:0-1995 GCF_963870295.1 Aeromonas sp. ANP5
AGACCCACTGTACCTGACGGGCGGCGTTGCCATCGGCCCGGTAGCTTTGTTGCTGCACTAGCTGGTCTCCGTCCCAGCGATAATGAACCCGGGTAATGGCGGTGAGTTGGCTCACCTGCCCCTCCCGCTCCTTGCCGATACGCCGACCAAATGGGTCGTAGCGGTAACGCCAGCGGCTACCATCGGGCAAGATGACCCGTTGCAGGCGGTCAAAGCCATCCCACTCAAATTGAGTAGTCTGAGGCCGGAAACCGGGGCGTGATACCACCTTCTCACTGAGCCGCCCGCACTTGTCGTAGCGGTATTGATTGGGCCCTATCTGGCTGACCCGGCCCGCAGCGTCATAACGGCGCAAGGGCTCGGCCTGCGCCTGCTGGCTGGACAGCGGTTGCCCATCGCTTGGCAGAATATGGGAGAGCTCGCAGAGGTTCAGCTCGCAGTCATAACCAAACAGCCGGGCCTGACGCTCGTGACCGCGCTTGCTGCGCTCGGCCACCACCTGACCGTTGCCATTGAGCTTCCAGCCCTGTTCACCCCAGTAGCTGTTAAAAAAATACCGGCAATATGCCGGTGTACGGTGTTAACAAGGTTTTTTCAGCCAGAATATAGCCTAAACAGATCAGATTGGGCGAAAAGCGACGATTCAGCTGCGGATATGTATTCTACATTTCAAATGTACATATCTAGCTATTAAAGACAAGCTGTTATACTTTCAATTGTTAAAAACTTTGAAACACAATGCAATTTGAACTCCCCACTATTTATAATTATTTCAGATCTATCTTTAGCAGAAATTATACTAGGCGAACATGTAAAGTCATATTTACGACCAATGATTTCTGATTCAAACACATCTCCAAATGTAACCACCAAAAAAAACGACCTAACATTTGACACCACCCATTTCTTGGGAATTTTAGCAGGAAGACGACTACAAATAAACTTTAACTTCAAGTCCGCTTGTCGCTCAATAAAAAAATCAACAAGAATCATATCCGACAATATTAATTCATTGTCAAACATAAACTTTACCTTGTCATTTCCAATGGCATTTTTAAACCACATAAGCAACCTTTCCTACTGATTTAATGTGTATGAACATTCACTCCCACCTATCATCAATATAAGCACCTGCGCTCTCTAGCTTTAAGGAGTCGGCTATGCATTTTAGTTTAATGCAAGGATGCCTTATTTCTATAGATGCATAGTTACCCCCAACCCTTATAGTAGGCGTTGTAATAATACCCCCTTTTTTTCCTTTGTATTTAAACCGTCTAACCCCGATCATCCTGACATTAAAAACCACTGAATTTTCCGCACCCGCTTTTTCAAAAAAACCACCACCCTTAACACCAAAACAAAATAAAATTCCTTTATCACTAGACCAAACCCTAATGAACTCCAAGTTATTCAGTGGGATTTTACCACCCAACCCGACCTCTAGCGCTGTGATATTTTTGCTCATACCAACACCTATCAGTTCCTACTTCTTGAGAAAATTGTAATGGCCATGGACATTGCTTGGTGTTTTATTATCTATCGCCAAGCCTGTTACTGGGTCTGCGGGCCGCACATTAAAATGTGGCTCAAGACCATGCTGTGGAGTTGCTTTAGAGTGACCTAAACTATGTTCCTGGATGAATACTGATTCTCCTTTGGTGTTTAAAAACTCATATTGCCTAGTCTTAACAGGCATTCCATCCGCACCCAAAACCTTATTCCCATATCCATCTTCCAAGTCAGGTCTTGTAATACTCTTCGGTTGTTGACTCATCGGTATGCCAGCATCTCGCTTAGCTTGTCTGAATGCATCACGACGACTTTTTCCATCGTAAGACGTCTTCTTATTCTTCGCTTGAGGGCATCCCGCCAACCCCAGCGGATCTACCCACTCCAGCGGGTTATGCACATATCCCTGTGGCCTAAGCCCTCCCGCAAAACCTATCGGGTCTGGCGAGATATATTGCCCCAACTCAGGATCAAAGTAACGGTGCC
>NZ_CAWMRY010000075.1:0-1763 GCF_963870295.1 Aeromonas sp. ANP5
TTTCCAGTGCTTTGATTGCCAATTCTGCATCAGGTTTATCAGACATCGCCCATTCCACGATCCGCCGGGTATGCAGGTCAAGCACCGCTGCCAGGTAATACCAACGACCACCTGCCCAGACGTAGGTGATATCGCCACACCACACCTGATTGGGTTGATGGACATCAAATTCGCGGGCCAGCAGATTGTGAATGTCCGGTCGTTCAGACTGTGCCACCTTATAGCGGTGTGCGCCCGGCTGTTTGGATACCAGCCCGGCTTCCTTCATCAGGTTACGTACTTTGAATCGACCAATCTGATACCCCAACTCCCTCATCATCGACATCAAGGCGCGGCTGCCTGCCGAGCCTCGGCTCGCTTTGAACAACCTGCGCAACTCGCTGCGTTGCTGTATCCGCTCACGGTTAATCGCCCGCCTGCGGGCCAGATAATCGTAAAAACAGGAAGTGGGAACATCGAAAGCGCAACAGACCAAGGTGATGGGGGCTTGCTCCCTTAATCGGTCTATCAGCGCGTACGTGTGAACTCGTCCGCCATCAAGAGAGCAGTAGCCTTTTTTAGAATGTCTTTTTCACGTTCGAGCCGGTTGATACGGGCTTCCAGCTCCTGGATTTTCTGCTGTTCCGGTGTCAGTGCTTTGCTGATTGGGGTTGTGCCGCAGCGTTCGGATTGGAGCTGCTGAACCCAGCGGCGAAGAACGGTTTCACCGACATCCAGTGAACGGCTGGCTTCAGGGACAGAATATCCCTGATCGAGCACCAGGGATGAGGCTTCGAGTTTGAATTCGGCAGTAAATGAGCGACGTAATCTTGTCATTGAACACCTCAGGTCATGGTGGTGACTGTACCACCTAAAATAGTGTCCGGGATGATTAGACCACTACAGAACTGATCGTCTGCCAGCCGGAACTGGTAGGAGAGCTCGGCGAAGTTGACCCGGCCATTGCGATCCAGCATCCCCATCACGGCGCGGCCATATTGCTCGCCGCTGGACTCCCCATCCACCTTGACGTCGCGGCTGGTGATGCTGCCACTGAGCGTACTGCCCCAGATGTTGTCCCGCGCCAGACGGGCGCCGTGGGATCGCACGTCACTCTGCTCGCGTTCCACACCCACAGCAAAGGGATCGCGCCACACCTTGACCCGGGTGGCATTGAACACCAGCGAACCGGCCACGCTCCCCTTGTCCCCCAGCTGCTGGCGCAGCCCGAACTGCTGGGTACCGTCGCCACGAATGGCATCCTGAATGAGGTTGCCCAGAAACAGCTGGCTACCGGTGGACGCAAAGGTGTAGCGAAGATCCCCGTTGATCACCGGATCAAGGTGGCGCTGCTGCGCCGCAGCCCCCAAAGCTTCAATACGCTCGCGACCTGCATTCCCCGTGGCAAAATTGGACTTGGTCTCGCCAACGCTGGCCCCCGCCAGCACACTGCCGGAAAAGCCAGATTTCTCAGGAATGGCTCCCAGCTCTTGTGCCTGAACCCCGCTTACAACCAGCATCCCCATACTCAACAGCAGACCAATACGCATCGCAACACTCCTGGCAAGCGGCCACTCTCGGTGGGCCGAGCCTGATAAATAGGAGGGAGGCAGTCGCCCCCCTGAATTGAGAAGCGGCATGTTACGGCAGGGAAAATGTCTAGTCCTGAAATAGGTTTACACATTTTCAACTAGCATTTCTCTACTCAGAACCCCCTATGTACCGCATCGGGGGTTCTGTATTTCAACGCATGATGCGGCCGCTCCTCGTTGTAAATATCCACC
>NZ_CAWMRY010000076.1:0-1745 GCF_963870295.1 Aeromonas sp. ANP5
ACACCGTTACTTTGACCCGGAGTCGGGGCAATATATCTCGCCAGATCCGATAGGTTTTGCGGGAGGGCTGAGGCCACAGGGGTATGTACATAACCCGCTGGAGTGGGTAGATCCGCTGGGGTTAATGGTTGTGACAGGTACGACCAAAAATGGAATGTCCCGGGTGAGCAATGAATGGCGTAATAAATATGGTCCAAGTGTGATGCGAGAGCATCATTTAATACCACAAGCAATGATGAATGACGAGAGTTTCATGAGGCAGATGAAACAAGCAGGAATATCGAATCCTGAAGACTATATACATAGACAGATATCGATTATACCCAATGCACAACACATTGATGTTCATGATGCAGGATGGAATAGTGATTTTAAACAATGGTATGCAGAAAATCCTGATTTTTCACAAAAAGATCTACAGAAAAACATAAGTGAAATGATGACTAAGCATAACATACCTAGAGCATCAAGGAACTACGCAAAAAGATATAAGTCCTGTGGAGGTAAGAGATGAAATTTTACTTGATGAATAATGTCAAGGCCCCTTGGGGGGATTGGGGGAGTATTCTTTGGACAGGCATGACGAGTTGGAACGCTCGTGAGGGGAAATATGAAATTAGCAGGGTTGGGCCATTTTCACCTGATATCTACATAGGGGATAATGGATTGGTTTTCTCAGAAGCTGCGATGATTGCATATAATTCATCAGGGTTGCGTGGAGTGAGTGACTTCGTGCTCATGAGGAAAAAAAAGGTAGTTAATATTGACTGGAAAACATGGGATCGAACGGTCAATATATCAAGCCATATAGATGATCTTTTGGAACCTGAAGATTTAATTACTCTTGGTGAAAATGATCCTGAGTTGATGAGAATCATGTCTGATTATTATCTTGCTATAGTTGATGAAGAAATCGACATTGACATTAATCGTGCGGCAAAAAAAATTTCCGATCGATATTTGATTACGATGATGCCTGAGTGTGACTTGTTTACAGGGAGTAATTTTAAAGGCTTTTTTGTCTCTGAAAATGCTCGAGCATGGTTTGATAAATACTATCCGGAACACTTCGATTTTCATGAGGTTTATATAAAAGTTTGACCATACAGATCTAGTTATCACCTGACACCGGTATATTTCCGGTGTTTTTTTACAGCCACTGGGGCGAACAGGGCTGGAAGGTCAATGGCAACGGCCAGGTGGTGGCCGAGCGCAGCAAGCGCGGTCACGAGCGTCAGGCTCGGCTGTTTGGCTATGACAGCGAGCTGAACCTCTGCGAGCTCTCCCATATTCTGCCCAGCGATGGGCAACCGCTATCAAGCCAGCAGGCTCAGACCGAGCCCCTGCGCCGTTATGACGCTGCGGGCCGGGTCAGCCAGATAGGGCCCAATCAATACCGCTACGACAAGTGCGGGCGGCTCTGTGAGAAGGTGGTATCACGCCCCGGTTTCCGGCCCCAGACCACCCAATTTGAGTGGGATGGCTTTGACCGCCTGCAACGGGTCATTTTGCCCGATGGCAGCCGCTGGCGTTACCGCTATGACCCCTTTGGTCGGCGTATCGGCAAGGAGCGCGAGGGGCAGGTGAGCCAACTCACCGCGATAACCCGTGTCCACTATCGCTGGGACGGTGACCTGCTAGTGCAGCAACAAAGCTACCGGGCCGATGGCAACGCCGCTCGTCAGGTACAGTGGGTCTATGAGCCGGGCAGCTTCAGGCCACTGGCCCAGTGGGAGGCCGGTGAA
>NZ_CAWMRY010000077.1:0-1732 GCF_963870295.1 Aeromonas sp. ANP5
CACAGCGCCATGGTCACTTCGTGGATCCGCGGGTTGCGATATTCACCGGTCAGGTAGCGCACCGCTTCTCGCACTTCCACCGCGTTACCGGCGCTGGAGGCCAGCACCTGGTTCATATCGGTCAAGAGCGCAGAGGTGCGGCAACCGGCACCGTTGGCCACGGCCACAATGCTCTTGGCCAGCTCTTCGGAGGCTTCGAAGGTCGGCATAAAAGCGCCGGAGCCCACTTTCACATCCATCACCAGCGCTTCGAGCCCGGAAGCGAGCTTCTTGGAGAGGATGGAGCCGGTGATCATGGCGATAGATTCAACAGTTGCGGTGATGTCCCGTACTGCATAGATACGCTTGTCAGCGGGGGCAAGATCGCCGGTCTGGCCGATGATGGCGACACCCGCCTCTTTCACCACTTTCAGGAAACGGTCGTTGTCGACCGAGGTCTGGTAGCCGGGAATGGCGTCCAGCTTGTCGAGGGTACCGCCGGTGTGGCCCAGACCACGACCGGAGATCATCGGCACGAAACCGCCACAGGCAGCGACCATCGGGCCAAGCATCAGAGAGACCACATCACCCACCCCGCCGGTGGAGTGCTTGTCGACAATCGGGCCACCCAGATTGAGGTGATCCCAGGTCAATACCATGCCGGAGTCGCGCATGGCGCAGGTCAGGGCAACCCGCTCATCCATGGTCATGTCTTTGAAGTAGACCGCCATCGCCAGCGCGGCGATCTGCCCTTCGCCGATGGTGTTGTTGGTAATGCCCTGAACGAAGAATTGAATTTCTTGGGTACTGAGCGCTTCACCGTTGCGCTTCTTGCGAATAATTTCTTGAGGCAAAAACATCTTTCATTCCCTCCGCCATTGCTGGCGTTACACAAGCCTGAATCCTTGCCCGCACACCGCATGGTGGGGGCTAACAGGGCGGACAGCAGTCCGCCCTCTCATCAACCTATTAGTAACCGCTGGTGTTGGCCGGCTTGTCGCCATGCCCCAGAGTGGCCAGCAGACTGGCCAGCAGGCTGGATGCACCAAAGCGGAAGGTACGGGCGGATACCCAGTCGTTGCCGAGGATCTCTTCGGCCATGGCCAGGTACTGACCGGCAACGGCGGCATCTTTCACGCCACCAGCTGGCTTGAAGCCGACTTTCGGATTCTTGGCCTTGATCACTTCCATCATGATGCGTGCCGCTTCTGGGGTCGCATTGACCGGCACCTTGCCGGTGGAGGTCTTGATGAAGTCGGCACCGGCATCGATACAGATCTCGGAAGCGCGACGGATCAGCGCCTCTTCTTTCAGCTCGCCGGTTTCGATGATCACTTTCAGCAGCACGTTGGCACCGCAGGCCTCTTTACAGGCTTTGACCAGATCAAAACCGATCTGTTCATTACCAGCCATGAAGGCGCGGTACGGGAACACCACGTCCACTTCGTCAGCACCGTAGGCGACTGCGGCACGGGTTTCGGCTACGGCGATCTCGATGTCGTCGTTGCCGTGCGGGAAGTTGGTCACGGTCGCAATGCGTACGTCGGCAGCGCCGATCTCACGCAGTGTCTTGCGAGCGATAGGAATAAAACGGGGATAGATGCAGACAGCGGCGGTCAGGCCAGCCGGTGACTTGGCCTTATGGCACAGGTCGATCACCTTCTGATCGGTGTCGTCATCGTTCAGGGTGGTCAGGTCCATCAGGTTCAGGGCGCGCTGAGCGGCCACTTTCAGATCAGTCATTCTGTTCTCC
>NZ_CAWMRY010000078.1:0-1635 GCF_963870295.1 Aeromonas sp. ANP5
TGAGTTCCGGCTTTCTTTGAATGTATGGAGATGGTATTCACCTGACAGTTGCCCACAAAAGGGAGTGGTCATACGGCTTCAAACCGGATAACAAAACGGTACCCCTACCGTGTTATCTGGAGTCACCGTATGACCACCAACGAGAAAGTAGCACGTCGCAAACTCAGCCTGCTAGAACTCGCCAAAGAGCTCAATAACGTCAGCAAAGCCTGCAAGCTCATCGGCTACAGTCGTCAGCAGTTCTACGAAATCCGTCGTAATTACCAGACCTATGGCGCCGAGGGATTGCTCGACAAATTGCCCGGCTGTAAAGGGGCTCATCTCAAACGGGTTGCGCCCGAGATTGAGCAGGCCATCCTCGATTATTCCCTCACCTGGCCTACTCACGGCCCGCTGCGGGTAGCGCAAGAACTGCCTCTGCAAGGTATCAACGTCAGTGCCGGCGGCGTGCGTGGCGTGTGGCAACGTCACGACTTGCTCTCCAAACACGACCGCTTGTTGCGCCTTGAGAAAATCCAACGGGAGCAGACCATTGAGCTCAATGACGAGCAGATTCGCGTGTTAGAGCGCTTCAGCCCCGAGTTTCGCGAACGCCAGATTGAGGTCCACTACACCGGGGAACTGGTGGCGGTCGACACCTTCTTCGTCGGCGCGCTCAAGGGAGTTGGCAAGGTGTATCTACAAACCGTGCTGGACTGCTACAGTCGCCACGCCTGGGGACGGCTCTACACCAGCAAGCTGCCGGTGACCTCGGTTCATGTACTCAATGAAACGGTGCTGCCGTTTTTCGAAGCCCACGAGGCACGGGTCTATACCATCCTGTCGGACAACGGGCGCGAGTTCTGTGAACGACCTGACCACCACCCCTACGAGCTGTTCCTGCAACTGGAGGGGATTGAGCACCGAACCACCAAGGTGCGCAGGCCGCAGAGCAACGGCTTTATCGAGCGACTGCATCGAACCTTGCTGGATGAACACTTCCGTATCAAGGGGAGGACGACCTGGTATGAGTCGGTAGAGCAGATGCAGACAGACTTGGATAACTACCTGGAACACTACAACACCCAGCGGCCACATCAGGGCAGGATGATGGAGGGTCAGACCCCCTACAGCATGTTCAAGAAGGGTCTGAAATTGATACCGAAGGAAGTGCGCTCTAAAGTCACGTAAACAAGACACCGGTTTGAGGCCGGTGTCAGGTGATAACTAGAACTGTACATTTAGCCTAATAGCTGAATAAGTGGACTATGTGCCTGTATAAGATAAAAACAAATGTGAGTTCAGATTTGACGAACGTCAAGGATTCATACAAAGACTCATCCTTTCTTGTAGTCTCCCAATGATTCAATCAGTTAGTATCTGTCAGATATGAAATGATAGGGTTATACCGTGAGCACAATTTCCCTTCGCAAGGCCCTCGGGGTTTTGGCTAAATCTTCTTCCTTCTCGGTCAAGACGACAACACAACGTCAGAGAGATCTGTTTGATGACCTCAAGGATTATCTCTACGTTACACCCGAAATCGAGGATGATTTTGAGAAGTGCCTCCGTTCATTGCAGCCTAGTGAGTGTGTGTTTTTATGCGGCAGTAGTGGTGATGGCAAATCTGAAATATTGTCACGTAGCTATGACCAA
>NZ_CAWMRY010000079.1:0-1616 GCF_963870295.1 Aeromonas sp. ANP5
AAAAAAAGTCTTAGCTGAGGCAATTGTCATTTGTCATTTGTCATTTGTCATTTGTCATTTGTCATTTGTCATTTGTCATTTGTCATTTGTCAGGTGTTACAAGACTATAAGGCTTATGAAATTGCCGTTAATTTAGATAGTAAAATTACCGAAGCTTTGTCATTAGTTGACTTTACAGGTAATTCATCCGGTAGTGAGCATACGAAAGCGATCAATAAAGTCACACGCGAATATGGTTTGCTTTATGTATCATTATTTTATCGGGTAGCAAATTTGACCGAAGCAGCTAACAAGTCAAGTAACGCGGATGCAGCAAGCTGCACCGGTTCTTGAAGCGTTAGGCTTATAGAACGAGAAACTATGAAAATATTATATTCAGGCGGTCTACAAATCCGCTCTAATGATGCACAAGAGCGATTGTTAAATGTTAATACTTTCTTAGATGGTGAGTTGGCTTTCCACAACTTATATCGAGAAGTTAAAGCAAGTGATTTTCCTATTGCTCAGGATTGCTTTGGTGACCAGTTTATTATTCGAGATAATTTGGTGATTAAATTGAATGCCGAAACTGGTGATATTGATGAATTTGGTTGTACTTGGGAACAGTTTTTGGCTTGGGTTGACGAGGATCCAATTGAAAGGTTGAGCATTCCAAACGATTTGGATTTAAAGGTTGGTCAGCTATTATTCGCGTATCCACCTTTCTGCACTGCAGAGGGAAATAATGCATCTATAAAAGCAATAGATGGTGTCGAGCTAATCAGGTTCCACGCTAATTTTGCGAAGCAGATAAACGGCGAATAATAAGCCTAACAAACTGTTCAAGAGGGATTCGCAACGCGTGGCATTTTCACTATGCGTTGGTTCTAGTATTTAAGGTGGTATGCCGCGGCTTCGGTATTGCGTTGCTCACCCCTTAACAGGGCGTTATGCATCAGGAGTTAATGTGAACTTTGATAGTTATAAAAAATAGTTATCTATCATGAGGTTGGGCATTGGCTAGTAGCCAATACACTAGGGTTTGGTGTTGGCTCGATTAAAATTCGTGTTGATGCAAATAGTCGTGGGTTTTGTCATTCAGGTAGCTCCCATGTTGATATTCACCCGTCATTAAATAGCATTAATGATGTCGAGAAATATTTGCTCGATCGTCTTTCTATCTTGTGGGGTGGGATAGCTAGCCAAACTGAGGTCGACAAGCGGGAATGGGAAGAAATTCTGTCTACTGATGCTGAAAGTGATTATAACAAGATTAGGGAGCTAGCCTATATTCTTAGAGGGTTACGTTACCCATTAGAAAATACAGCAGAAACGGAATTAGAACAGTTCTATCAGATAAAAGATGAAACCTATCAAATTGCGGTAAATATAATCAATAAAAATGAAAAAGCTTGGGGCAATATCGCAAAAAACATTATGATTGTCGTCGCTAAAAGTAATCATAATTATGAGTTTACGAAAGAACAATTAAGCCAATGGATGAGTGTTGCGAATGATGCATAACAATCTGTTTAAGAGTGATTCGCAACGCTAGGCATTTTTGCTATGCGTTGATTTTAGTGTTTAGGGTGGTATGCGGCGTCATCAGTATTGCGTTGCTCACACCTTAACAGGGC
>NZ_CAWMRY010000080.1:0-1389 GCF_963870295.1 Aeromonas sp. ANP5
TAATGCCAGTCAGTTAAGCCTGACTGGCATTGTTTTTATTGGTTTTTTTCACACTGTACTTCTGTGGCCTTGGCTTCACGCAGCGGGGATAACTCCGCTCCCTTCGCTCCGGCAATACAAACTCCAGCTCTGCCACCCGCTTCGGGATACTCCCCGGTGACAGGTACGGCATGCAGCTCAGTTCATGGATGAGGTACACCGATGCCATGTGAAAACTCAGCTGACTCGCCGCCATCTTCACCATCTGGCTGCGCAGCAGGTTGTAAGCCAGCAAAACGCCCCACAGCTCTTGCCGTATCCCCGCCGTCTTCTTGCTGCGCAGGGTCAGCCGGTGTTGTTGCAGGCTGTGCCTCATCTCCCGATAGCCCAACTCGATTTCCCAGCGGTGGCTGTAGAGCTCAACGATGTCGGCGCTCGGGAAGCGCATCGGGTCGACCATTGAGGTCAATACCTGGCGCTCCTTGCCATTGATGTGTCGGGTCAGCAAGCGGGCTTCCACCGTGTCCGGCAGGTGCGGCCACTTCTTCCTCGCTTGTGGGCTGGTTTTCAGCAAGACCAGTGCATCCTGGCGCCCCAGTTTGCGCACCACCTCGTATTGGGTGCCCTTTTTGAGCGGCAGCAACCAGTGCCGCTCTACGCCCACACTCTGCCATGCATGGAGCAGACCGAGGGAGTAAAACCCCTTGTCGAACAGGGTGAGCGAGTGGTCCGGCGTGCGTGCGACAAGCTGTTCGGCCAACACCATCTCGTTGACGGCGCAGCTCTCCATGACCGCCTGAACAAGCAGGTGACTGGTCAGCTCCATTTGACAAAGCATGCGCACCTGCGGATAGGTGGTCTCGCCATGCCGGGTGCCGGGCTTGGCAAAGGCGGCGACATTGTCCGGGGTATCGGGTGTGCGCCACATCACGCCATCAACGGCAAGCAGTTGCAGTCCGGCCCAACCCGGATGATTGGCCTGCTGGTGCCAGAGAGAGGCGGTCTCGTGAAACAGGCGTTCGATGCTCTTGTCCCCCAGTTTTTGGCGAGCTTGCAGGAAGGCGCTGGGGGCGACAAAGGGGCGGTCACCGGGCAAGAGGATATCGAGCTGATTGACCAGCTGGGTCATGGGGACGTGGCGGAAGATGGCCATGCCGATGATGGCCCAGACCAGACGCTCCATGGGCATGCGGCGACGACGCAGGGTAGCGACGCCCTCTTCGCCGAGCAGCGTCATGATGAGCTCGGGAGAAATGAGGTCAGAGAGTGACTCAAACTGGGCAGCATTGCTGGCGTGGAGGAGGTCGAGGGCATGAACGATACGCATAAAAAATCCGAAACCAATCAACAGGTTTCGGATTTTCACACAGCAGAAGGATCGGTCAATGGATCCTTAACTGATCGGCATTA
>NZ_CAWMRY010000081.1:0-1110 GCF_963870295.1 Aeromonas sp. ANP5
AAAAAAGTCTTAGCTGAGGCAATTGTCATTTGTCAGGTGTTACAAGACCATAAGGCTTATGAAATTTCCGTTAATTTAGATAGTAAAATTACCGAAGCTTTGTCATTAGTTGACTTTACAGGTAATTCATCCGGTAGTGAGCATACGAAAGCGATCAATAAAGTCACACGCGAATATCGTTTGCTTTATGTATCATTATTTTATCGGGTAGCAAATTTGACCGAAGCAGCTAACAAGTCAAGTAACGCGGATGCAGCAAGCTGCACCGGTTCTTGAAGCGTTATACGTTTTAATCAGAATTTCGAGGAAAGAGGTAGATATGATTTTAGACTGTTCGTCTTATGAATCTGTAAAACAGTCACTTTGTGATGCTTTCCATACAACAGAGGAAGAGCTTATTTAAGTTCTCAAAAGTGTCGAAAATGACAAACAAATCGATTACTACACACTTGAAAAGAATGTTGAACGTGCTGCTCGAGAAAAGCTCGGTGAACCTGATAGTGAGCTTGAAATATTGTGGTTTCATGCTACTCGTGTTGAAGACCATAAATCGTTTCGCGAACATGGGATTCTTACGAAAAGTTTAGTCAAAGATCAGTTAGTCCAAAGATTGTCTTCATTAGCATCTGGTTTAGAAAAATCAGGTTGTAATCCTTTTTCCTTATCTATGTCAGGGAAAAATGGCGATCATGATGAAGGACCATTTGCCTTCCTCATAAAGGTAGTTGCTATTCAAGCCCCAGGATCAAACCATAACTATACTGATGCTCCTGAGTTGGTTGAAGATATTGCAGGAACTTTACTCGGTAATAACTATAAAGAACTGGTATTCCGCTTTCAGGAAATTACAAAACCATACCTAGTTTCCTTTACTGCTAAACCGAGAGGAGACGAGGTATTTAAAGCTTTGTTCTTTCTGAAATTGATGGTGGATGGTGAGTCCGAATTAGATGCAGGTGAAAGTGCTAATACTTTCTTCAATTCTAACGCAGAGGTTATTTCACCTGATAGAATTAAAAGTCTTCATAATCTAGCAAACGTATAACAAACAATTTAAGAGAAAATCTGGGACACCCACCATTTTGAGCAAGCCTTGGTATGGCTGGCGGT
>NZ_CAWMRY010000082.1:0-1062 GCF_963870295.1 Aeromonas sp. ANP5
GGCGTTGTTTCCCAAATCAGCCATCAGGTCACAACCGCCCCAGCCCCAAGTGACCGTTACACTCGGGGCTTTCTGACAGGCAGACCAAGTGTGTTCAGTTTGTTGATTGCACCAACATACGCCATTACTTCCCCTACCTGACCGTTGTAGGTCCGCAGACTGATTTTGCCCATCATTAACTGCTTGAACCGATACATCGCCGTCTCTGCCAGCGAGCGACGGTGATACCCCGATATCTTCTTCCAGTGCGCCAGCCCTTCCTTGCGCATCACCAGCACGGCCTCATTTCTTGGATGCCCCATTTTCCATAACCCCGCACTTTTGCGAGGCGGGATACAGGCTGTTGCCCCTTTGCGCAAGATAAGCTGATGGCTGGCTTTGCTGTCATAGGCGCCATCCGCATAAACATGTCCCAGCTTACGCCGCAGAGGGTTGAGCAAGGTGGGCAACACCTCGGCATCATGGACATTTTCCAGTGAGACTTCCGCCGCCACGATATCGTGGGTCACCGGGTCTACCGCCAGATGCAACTTGCGCCAGACTCGCCGTTTCTCGGCGCCGTGTTTTCTGACCTTCCATTCGCCTTCACCAAACACCTTTAGCCCGGTTGAGTCGATAACCAAGTCGGTAATGCCTCCCTTTGGGGGCTGTCGATAAGCCACCTTCACCGTGCGAGCGCGCTTGCTGACACAGCTGTAGTCCGGTGCGCACAGCGGTACATTCATCAACTCGAACAGGGAGTCGAGTAGTCCCTGAGTTGCGCGAAGCGTGAGGCTGAAAATCCCCTTGAGCATCAGGAAGGTACAGATGGTCTG
Source organism: Aeromonas sp. ANP5 (assembly GCF_963870295.1). NCBI lineage: Bacteria > Pseudomonadati > Pseudomonadota > Gammaproteobacteria > Aeromonadales > Aeromonadaceae > Aeromonas > Aeromonas sp. ANP5. The sequence goes on from NZ_CAWMRY010000082.1 coordinate 816, forward strand.
GTCGGTGTAGAGCTGACTGCGGCCCCGGCACCCATGATGGTCGCGGTGAAACCAGTTGCTCATGGCCTCGGCATCAACCCAGAAGGTGAGTGAACCACGGTTAATCAAAGACTTGTTGTATGTAGGCCAGTTGGTGATGGGGTGAAGCGACTTGCCCATGATGCAGACTTGAAGGTGGTGGTGGTGATCAGATCACCGCGCCCTCAGTAAGTTCCATTCAGGTGGTATTGATTTGGGAAACAACGCC
>NZ_CAWMRY010000083.1:0-968 GCF_963870295.1 Aeromonas sp. ANP5
CACTGCCAGGACCCGGCGAAGTCCGACTTCACCCAGCTGATCCAGGTCTCCATGGCCTATCGCAAGATCGATTGGGAGCACACCGTTGCCGGCACCTCTGGTGCTGATGACTGGCGCGCGCCCATCGAGGCATAAGCCTGACGTTCTGACTTCGTTATTCCCTGTATTAGGTTTCGTATCTTATGGCCGGCGTGCACCGGCCTTTTATCCCGTATTTCTCCGGGCGGTCTTGGGCTGCCGGAGCCTTTATGCTTTGCCATCCCTCTGTCCATCTAGTCGATGCTGTGTTGCTGAATGCAGAGGGATGGCAAAGCAATAAGGAGTGTTCTGTTATGCAGACACACACATCGTATTACCCGTCATGTTACTTATCTTTGGTGACCGCTTGTGTACCGGAGAGGGCGGTAGCGTGGTGTTTTGACAGGTTTCTGGCGCAGTTTCGAAAGGTGATAGGGAGATATCATGGCTAATCAGACCGGATTGCAATTCACCGTTAAGGTGGGCGCGCTGCCCGCCACCACGTTTGTTGTGGCAAGTTTTACGTTGCATGAGGCATTAAGCGATCCGTTCACCCTGTCATTGCAACTGGCGAGTAGTCAGCCGGATATCGATTTTGGTGCGGTACTGGATCAACCTTGTGAGTTGCTGGTGTGGTACAACGGCGAGTTGCAGCGGCGTGTGAACGGTGTGGTGAGTCAGTTCGAACAAGGCGACAGCGGTTTTCGCCGAACGCGCTACAGCATGGAAGTCAAACCTGCGCTGTGGCGATTGGGTCTGCGTCATAATGCCCGTATTTTTCAGGCCCAAAAGCCGGAAGAGATCATCGGCGCCCTGCTCCAAGAGCACGGCATCACCGACTACGCCTTTGCTCTCAAGAATACCCATATGCAACGTGAGTACTGCGTACAGTACCGGGAATCTGACCTTGAATTCATTAATCGCCTCGCCGCAGAAGAGGGGATGTTCTA
>NZ_CAWMRY010000084.1:0-950 GCF_963870295.1 Aeromonas sp. ANP5
CAGGCCGTTGCCATTGAGCTTCCAGCTCTGTTAGCTCAGTGACGCTAAAAAAAACCGGCATTACGCCGGTTTTTTTTACATCTACGCTGACAAAGACTCCATATAGCTATAACCTTCAAAAAATGATCAGATATACTTCTCACACTCATTTTTCAAATCAGCCAACAATTCATCTGCACTGACAATAGGAGTGTCCTTAGTTGAAGGAACCATAAAAACACCGATGCGCAAACCATCATTAGATAGATTTGGCAAAAATTCATAAAGAAGAAAGTCCAGTTCAATTTCTTTAGGTTTATAGCGTGACCATTCATCTATCGCGCAGGCTTCAGCATACTCTCTAGCAGGCCACAATACGATAAAATCATTATTTGAGCCATCACAGCTTAGAGCAAAGCCATCATCATCAAGTACCCATGCTGACTCAGCATCAGCTACCCTTTTGATAAAATAAACATACCTATCCCTATTGCCTATCCCTGAAATAACCTCTATTTCTCTAGCTGATAGTCTCATTGTTTTTTTCCTTACATCCGGCCTTGCCACTTGATTCTGGTTTATTTTTTATACCATGGCCATCATACTTATGTTGCCTACGGTGTAGATCTGTATGTTGAGGATCTGAGTACTCATAACCATAACCTTTAGATGCCTCATACCCACGCCAATGGGCTAGCTGATAACCAGGCGGATTTCTAATATTAGTCCTTTGTCCTCTAGCAATCGAGTTTTGTTCTTGTTTAATCCATCCACGGACATGGCTTGGCTGTTTTGGATCATTAGCCAGCTCTTTTAATCTTGCTTGTTTCCCTGCTCGGCCAATAGATAAGCCAAAGGGGTCAACCCATTCTAACGGATTATGCACATAAGCATATGGGCTAAAGCCACCATCAAACCCTATCGGATCTGGCGAGATATATTGCCCCAACTCCGGGTCAAAGTAACGGTGC
>NZ_CAWMRY010000085.1:0-912 GCF_963870295.1 Aeromonas sp. ANP5
GGGCCCTTTGGCTGCCGATCAGCAGGTCCGTGCCAATGCTGCCTGGCAGGTAGGGGAGTGGTATCAGGCTGGACTCGGTGAGCCAAAGAATCCAGCACTTGCTACCGAGTGGTGGCAGCGCTCTGCTCGCCTTGGCAACAGCAATGCCAGCTATCAGCTGGGCCTGATGTGTCAGGAGCAGCATCAGGGCAAGTTGGTCAGTGAATGCCTCGACTGGTTCGAGAAAGCCGCCAAACAGGATCATGCAGAGGCGCAATTGATCCTTGGGCAGTGGTATGCCACGCAGCAGGGGGCGGATGAGGATGCCGTCAAGTGGTTGGAAAAAGCGGCAGAGCTGGGCAATCGTGACGCTCAGTATCAGCTGGGCAAGCGCTATGAGCAGGGGAGAGGGGTGATCAAACGCCCGGATATTGCCCAGCGCTGGTTTGAGAAGGCTGCCGCCCAGCAGCAGCCGGATGCCTTGTTGTTGCTGGCTCGTCAGGCTACACCAACTGATGCTTTCGCGGCTTATCAGCGGGCTGCCAATGCGGGTTCTGCCGAAGCTGAACTATGGCTGGGTGTTGCTTATCTGGCGGGAGAGCAGGTGCAAGCTGATCCTGCGTTGGGCAGATATTGGTTGGAGTTGGCTGTTACTCATGGCTCGCATGAGGCGGAGTACCAACTGAGCTTGCAACAAACAGATGGCGTAGCCAGGCAGCATTGGTTGACTCTGGCTGCGGAAGGCGGGATCACCAAGGCTAGTTTCGAGCTGGCGCAGTTGCAGCAAGAGCAGGGTGAGTTGGAGCAAGCCAGAGCCAGCTATGCCAAAGCTGCTGGACAAGGTCATACCCAGGCTCAATATGCTTATGGCGAGATGCTGCGGCAGGGTTTGGGCGGTAAAGAGGACTATGTGCTGGCACTCAAGCAGTATCG
>NZ_CAWMRY010000086.1:0-910 GCF_963870295.1 Aeromonas sp. ANP5
CCGTCGTGGGGCCTTCCGGTGAAGAGATTTATTGCGACAAATATGGCCGGATCAAGCTGCAGTTCCCATGGGATCGCTATGGTGCCAACAACGACCAAAGCTCTTGTTGGGTGCGTGTCAGCCAGGGATGGGCGGGTGGCCAATATGGCATGATGGCGGTGCCGCGTATCGGTCACGAAGTGATAGTGAGCTTCCTCGAAGGAGATCCGGATCAGCCCATCGTGACAGGGCGGACTTATCACGCCACCAACCAAACCCCCTATGTATTGCCCGAACATAAAACACGGACACTGCTGCGAACCGACACACATAAGGGCCAAGGCTTCAACGAGCTGCGTTTTGAAGATGAAGCATCGAGAGAGCAGATTTACATCCATGCCCAAAAAGACATGGATGTGGTCATCAACCATATCCATCGCCAAAGTGTGGGGCTGGATCAGCATTTGACGGTCAATCAGGATCAGTTCCAGCGAGTGGACCGCCATAGTCATCGCACGGTAGCTCAAGATGATGTTGAACAAATTGGGCAGGATCATCACCAACTAATTGGCCGCCATTTTGTGCAAAAAGTCATGGCCTCATTTAAGCGCTTCATCGGTGGGGGAGAGATCACTCATCTGGATGGTAGCCGCCAGACCTCTATTTCTGGTGGGGAAGAGTTGATCGTCGGGGCACATCAACGAGTGGTGGTGGGCACAGACAGCTATCTCAAAGCCACTGACATTGTGCTGGAGGCGGGGCAAGCGCTGACCATCAAGGGGCCAGGTGGTTTTATCAAGCTTGATGGCTCGGGAGTGACCATCTCGGGCAATGTGGTCAAGATCAACGATGGCGGTTCACCTTGTGCCGGCACAGCTCCTGTCGCAATAGAACCGGAGGCACCGAACAAGCCCACCCTGCCGGATGCCCC
>NZ_CAWMRY010000087.1:0-910 GCF_963870295.1 Aeromonas sp. ANP5
GGTGCATCCGGCAGGGTGGGCTTGTTGGGTGCCTCCGGTTCGATGGCGACAGGAGCTGTACCTGCACCAGGTGAACCGCCATCGTTGATCTTGACCACATTGCCCGAGATGGTCACTCCCGAGCCATCAAGCTTGATAAAACCACCTGGCCCCTTGATGGTCAGCGCTTGCCCCGCCTCCAGCACAATGTCAGTGGCTTTGAGATAGCTGTCTGTACCCACCACCACACGTTGATGTGCCCCAACGACCACCTCTTCTCCACCAGAAATAGAGGTCTGGCGGCTACCATCCAGATGAGTGATCTCGCCCCCACCGATGAAGCGTTTGAATGAAGCCATCACTTTTTGCACAAAGTGGCGACCGATCAGCTGGTGATGATCCTGCCCAATTTGTTCAACATCATCTTGCGCCACTGTGCGATGACTATGGCGGTCCACTCGCTGGAACTGGTCCTGGTTGACCGTCAAATGCTGATCCAGTCCCACGCTTTGGCGATGGATATGGTTGATGACCACATCCATGTCTTTTTGGGCATGAATGTAAATCTGCTCTCTCGATGCTTCATCTTCAAAACGCAGCTCGTTGAAGCCTTGGCCCTTATGTGTGTCGGTTCGCAGCAGTGTCCGTGTTTTATGTTCGGGCAATACATAGGGGGTTTGGTTGGTGGCGTGATAAGTACGACCTGTCACGATGGGCTGATCCGGATCCCCCTCGAGGAAGCTCACAATCACTTCGTGACCGATACGCGGTACCGCCATCATGCCATATTGGCCACCCGCCCACCCTTGGCTGACACGTACCCAACAGGAGCTCTGGTCGTTGCTGGCACCATAGCGATCCCATGGGAACTGCAGCTTGATCCGGCCATATTTGTCGCAATAAATCTCTTCGCCAGAAGGTCCCACGACAG
>NZ_CAWMRY010000088.1:0-612 GCF_963870295.1 Aeromonas sp. ANP5
TAGCTTGCCTACCACCGGAATAAGCGGGAACAGATAGATGATGCCAAGGCCCGCCGCCGTCATGGCGTAGACCTGCCAGGTGACGTTGGTAAGCTCTGGTAGCTGGGCCATAAAGATGAGGATCGCCAACGCATTGACGAAGCCGGTGACCACCGAGCGGGAAACAAACCGCATCAGGCTGCCCAGTTTCAGGTAACCCGCTGCGATCTGGAGTACCCCAGTGAGCAGGGTTGCTGCCAGCAGATATTGCAGGCCATGCTCTTTGACCAGGGTCACCATCAGGAGCGCCATTGCGCCTGTGGCTGCCGAGATCATGCCTAGACGACCGCCGACAAAAGCGATGACCACTGCGATACAGAAGGAGGCATAGAGGCCGACTTTGGGGTCTACACCAGCAATAATGGAGAAGGCGATGGCTTCTGGGATCAGCGCCAGGGCGACCACGGTTCCGGCTAACAGGTCACCACGTATGTTGGAGAACCACTCTTGTCTTGCACGTTCTAGCATGGGGGGGATTTTCTCGCTTGTTTAGGATCCATAGCGCAACGCACCCACCGACTTGGGGGGCAGATGGAGTTCGGACAGGATCAGATTGTTGTATTGGGATCTAAT
>NZ_CAWMRY010000089.1:0-542 GCF_963870295.1 Aeromonas sp. ANP5
CGGGACACAGATAAAAAAACCGGCGCAAGCCTAATGCCGATCAGTTAAGGATCCATTGACCGATCCTTCTGTTGTGTGAAAATCCGAAACCTGTTGATTGGTTTCGGATTTTTTATGCGTATCGCTCACGCTCTCGACTTCCTTCACGCCAGCAATGCCGCTCAGTTTGAGTCACTCTCAGACCTCATTCCTCCCGAGCCCATCACGACGCTGCTCGCCGAAGAGGATGTCGTGACCCTGCGTCGCCGCCGTATGCCCATGGAGCGTCTGGTCTGGGCCATCATCGGCATGGCCATCTTCCGCAACGTCCCCATGACTCAGCTGGTCAATCAGCTCGATATCCTCTTGCCCGGCGACCGCCCCTTCGTTGCCCCCAGCGCCTTCCTGCAGGCTCGCCAAAAGCTTGACCACAAGAGCATCGAACGGCTGTTTCACGAGACCGCTTCGCGCTGGCACCAGCAGGCCAATCACCCCGGCTGGGCCGGGCTGCAACTGCTCGCCGTCGATGGCGTGATGTGGCGCACACCCGATACCCCGGACTG
>NZ_CAWMRY010000090.1:0-532 GCF_963870295.1 Aeromonas sp. ANP5
AAAGTCGGGCGTGACAGGCTGTTTCGGATATTGGCCGAGCACCGCCTGCTGGTGCCACCCAGACGGGCGTATCACAAGACCACCCACAGTTTTCACCGTTTTTACCGTCATCCCAACTTGCTCAAGGCGGGGGCAGAGCAGGTCACACCGGTGGCCCCGGAGCAGGTCTGGGTCGCAGATATCACCTATCTGCCAGCCAGGAGCGGGCCACTGTACCTGAGCCTGGTGACGGATGCGTACTCACGCAAGATAGTGGGCCATCACGTACACGAGGGGATGCACGCCGAGTCGGTGGCGATGGCGTTCAAGAAAGCACTGAAGCAACGGTGTGGCAGCGGGAAGCTTATCCATCACTCGGACCGCGGCGTGCAGTATTGCTCGGGGCTGTACCAGTCATTACATGAGCGGTACGGGGTGAAATGCTCGATGACGGATGGGTATGACTGTTATCAGAATGCGTTGGCGGAGCGGGTGAACGGGATTTTGAAAGGAGAGTTATTGTTGCAAAGCCCGCAGGAGTTGATGCAAGCGC
>NZ_CAWMRY010000091.1:0-522 GCF_963870295.1 Aeromonas sp. ANP5
CGGGACAGACATTCTAAAAAAGGCTACGGCTCTCTTGATGACGGACGAGTTCACACGTACGCGCTGATAGACCAATTAAGAGAGCAAGCCCCCATCACCCTGGTCTGCTGTGCTTTCGATGTTCCAACATCTTGTTTTTACGACTATCTGGCTCGCAAGCGGACGATTAACCGTGAGCGCATGCAACAGCGCTGTGAGTTGCGCCGGTTGTTTAAAGAGAGTAGGGACTCGGCAGGCAGCCGTGCCTTGATGTCGATGATGCGAGAGTTGGGGTATCAGATTGGTCGATTCAAAGTACGTAACCTGATGAAGGAAGCCGGTCTGGTATCCAAACAGCCTGGCGCACACCGCTATAAGGTGGCACAGTCTGAACGACCGGATATCCCCAATCTGCTGGCCCGCGAATTTGATGTCCAGCAACCCAATCAGGTGTGGTGTGGCGATATCACCTACGTCTGGGCAGCTGGTCGTTGGCATTACCTGGCAGCGGTGCTTGACCTGTACACCCGGCGGGTTGTGGGC